>NZ_FMUD01000008.1:0-191903 GCF_900100825.1 Agrobacterium sp. DSM 25558
CAGGAAACCGAAGCAAACCGCAGCGTGTCCGAAAAGGAACGCATCGAGCGTGAAGCACAGAAGACCAGGGATGCGGCGGATACCCAGTTTGCCGTCGATCAGTTGGCCAAGGGCCTGGATCGTCTTGCCGAAGGTGACGTTGCTTACCGCATCGATACGCCGTTCGTTACCCATCTCGACACACTGCGCAACAACTTCAACGGTTCCGTTGCCAATCTGAATGACGCGCTGCGTGCCGTCGGCCAGAATGCCCGCGGTATCGATGCCGGTGCCAATGAAATCCGCTCTGCCGCAGACGACCTGTCCAAGCGCACCGAACAGCAGGCGGCATCTGTGGAAGAAACCGCTGCTGCTCTGGAAGAAATCACCACAACGGTGAAGGATTCCAGCAGCCGTGCCGAAGAAGTCGGTCATCTGGTTGCCAAGGCCCGTGATGGTGCGGAAAAGTCCGGTGCCGTCGTGCGCCAAGCCGTAACGGCCATGAACGAGATCGAACGCTCGTCGGGCGAGATCACCAACATCATCTCCGTCATCGATGAGATTGCCTTCCAGACAAACCTTCTGGCTTTGAACGCAGGTGTCGAAGCGGCACGTGCTGGTGAAGCGGGCAAGGGCTTTGCGGTGGTTGCACAGGAAGTGCGCGAACTGGCACAGCGCTCTGCAAAGGCTGCGAAGGAAATCAAGGCGCTGATCACCACCTCCGGCGAGCACGTGCGCTCCGGCGTCAATCTGGTCGGCGAAACCGGTCGTGCGCTTGAAGTGATCGTCACCGAGGTTCAGGAAATCAACCGCCACATCGGTGCGATCGTGGAATCGTCACGCGAACAGTCGGTCGGCCTTCAGGAAATCAACACCGCCGTTAACACGATGGACCAGGGCACACAGCAGAACGCGGCCATGGTGGAGCAATCGACGGCCGCCAGCCACAGCCTTGCCAAGGAAGCTGCTTCTCTCAACCAGTTGCTGTCACGCTTCAATCTCGGTGATGGCGCAGGCTCCAGCCGCTCGGCTCCATCGGCTGCACCTGTCCGCTCTGCCTCCAGCACATCAAGACCGGCACCATCTCCAGCCCGCGCATTGGGCCGCAAGATCGCAGGTGCGTTCGGTGGTGGTTCGGCTGCCGCCGTTGCGCAGGATAGCTGGGAAGAGTTTTGAGACTAGCGCTCGAACGAACAAAATGGGCGGCTTGTGCCGCCCATTTTGCGTTTAAGACAATAAAATAGATCCTAGCTGATCCGCAGATTATAGGCGTCGTTCGTCGCGTTTTCGAACCGCTTGGCTTTGCTGTCGTAACGATTTTTCAGCAGCCTGGCATATTCGAATACTGCTCTTGGCGTCCACACACCGCCAGCCACCCGCAAATTGATGAAATCCGAAGCGGCGGCACCAAAATCGTAACCCGTCCCGACATCCAAGATGCTCTTCACCGTCCAGGCACAATTTTTTCGCTGAAGTGAATAGCGTGGGTTATTCGCAAGCATATGGTCCCACGCACGCTTCATCTGCGCTTCATCAAGACCCGAAATAGATACGGTACCTACAGGAGGGCCTCCCTCTGCTTTCACATCGATTTCATATGTTCGCAGCGATATCGGTTGGCCTTTGATCAAGCTGCTTTCGCCCGGTCCAGGCCACCAACTCACATATCTCTCCAGACCCTTCGCCTGTCCCACTCCAATGGCAAGCGAGGCATGCCCCACATTGCCAACGGAAATATGCGGTGCCCAGTAATAAACTGTAATCATCAACAGCTCCGATCAGCTTTTAAAACTATCCTCGGTAGAATTATTTCTATTTTATCTTTCCATGACACGTAAAAGGAGATTTTGTGGCAAAAGTTTGCCGCGTGCCGCATTACGTTTCCCGCAAAAGCCCGGCATCCAGCTTCACAACATTGTCCCGGCCGATGCCAGCGCGGCTTTGCGCAAATTTTGACCTGAAAAGCTGACAATTCAGATGTCACAAACGACACTCGCATGTTAGGTGAAGATGTTATTCAAATTTGAAGGCTTCATCCATGAGCAAAGCGCTGACCATCGCTGACCTGAAGAAACAGGCACAACGCCGCGTTCCAAAGATGTTCTTCGATTACGCCGACAGTGGCGCATGGACCGAAAGCACCTATCGCGCCAACGAGGATGATTTCGCTAAGATCAAGCTTCGTCAACGCGTGCTGGTGGATATGACGGATCGTTCGCTAGCGACGGAGATGATCGGCGAAAAAGTGTCGATGCCCGTGGCACTGTCTCCCACCGGCCTTACCGGCATGCAGCATGCGGATGGCGAGATGCTGGCGGCAAAGGCGGCGGAGGAATTCGGCGTTCCCTTTACGCTATCGACCATGAGCATCTGCTCGATCGAAGACGTTGCCTCCGTCACGTCGCGACCGTTCTGGTTCCAGCTTTACGTGATGAAAGACCGCGATTTCGTCAACAATCTAATCGACCGCGCCAAGGCCGCGAAATGCTCGGCGCTTGTGCTGACACTGGACCTTCAGATTCTCGGCCAGCGTCATAAGGATTTGCGCAATGGGCTTTCCGCCCCACCCAAATTCACGCCCAAACACATCTGGCAGATGGCGACACGCCCGCAATGGTGCCTCGACATGTTGCAGACCAAGCGCCGCAGCTTTGGCAATATCGTTGGCCATGCAAAGAACGTCTCCGACCTGTCATCGCTCTCCTCATGGACGGCGGAACAGTTCGATCCACGCCTTTCTTGGAAGGACGTGGAGTGGATCAAGGAACGTTGGGGCGGCAAGCTGATCCTCAAGGGTATTCTGGATGAGGAAGATGCCATCGCTGCCGCGGGCACCGGTGCGGATGCGATCATCGTCTCCAACCATGGTGGACGCCAGCTGGACGGCGCGCTGTCTTCCATAGACATGCTGCCGAAGATTGTCGATGCCGTCGGTGACAAGATCGAAATCCATTTGGATGGTGGTATTCGCTCGGGTCAGGACGTTCTGAAAGCCATCGCTCTTGGTGCCAAAGGCACGTATATCGGCCGCCCGTTCCTGTACGGCCTCGGCGCAGGCGGCAAGCAGGGCGTTACCACGGCGCTGGAAATCATCCGCAAGGAGATGGATATCACCATGGCGCTGTGCGGCAAACGTCTGTTGACCGATGTGGATAGCAGCATTCTGGTGCGCTGAGGGCCAAGCGGCACTTTTAGTGCCCTACCGTCTTCGAAAACAGGTTCACGACCAGCACGCCCGCGATAATCAGCCCGAGGCCGATCAACGCAGCGAGATCGAGTGTCTGGCGGAAGAACACGTAGTCCACCGCTGAAATCAGCACGATGCCAAGCCCGCTCCAGATGGCATAGGCGACCCCGACGGGGATCGTCCGCAGCGTAATGGACAGTAGATAAAACGCCGCTCCGTAGAAGACGGCCATCAGAAGCGTCGGCACCCACCGGGTAAACTGTTGCGATTGCTGCAAGAAAGATGTGCCAATGACCTCACAGACAATGGCTGCGACAAGCGCCGCGTAGGTCAGGGTAACGCCGTTCATGTGTCAATTTCCTTTTTAGCCGCTCTGATCAGTCGCTTGTGAAGTCCCGCTTTATCGTCGCCGACCTGCGCCTTTTCGCTCACCAAATCTGCAAGCCAGAGCCCGTCGATGGCGAGCCTGACGAGTTCGAGGTTGAGATGATCATCCGTCGTTTTATGGCGGGTCAGGCGACCGTTGATCCACCGTTCCCATAGCTGCCGCAGCGCCGGTTCGCTGACGAGCGCAACCGAGATTGCTGACCATTGTGCGTAGGTTTCGCGTCCGCGATCGGCAAAAAATGCATTCACATAGGCCCGCGTGAAGCATCCGTAGCCCTCACAATCCTGTGAGATCAGGGCATCGATATCCTCATCCAGCTTGGCTAATAGGTCGCCAAGCACCGCCTCCAGCAGCGCCTGCTTGGACGCAAAATGGTGAAACAGGCCACCCTTCGTCACACCGGCAGCCGATGCGACGGCCTGTACGGAGACAGCCGAAAACCCCTGCTCTGCCGCAAGTCTGGCCGCGCAGTCCATCAAATTCCGGCGCACGACATCCGGTTGTTTCTTACGTTCATTCAACATATCCATGACCAAATACATACCGGACGGTTGGTTTGTTTTCAAGAAAATAACCCGCCACCAATGGGGGTCGATTTTCATACTTAATTAAGGATGAAAGCGGTCTTTAAAGTTTGAGTGGTTTTGTTGCCTGAAAGTTTCAGTCATTTTGGCAACGGCGAATAGACGGATAAGGGGTGACACATGTTGGGAACGATCAGACGGGGTATGGCCGGAGCGTGGATGTTTGCTTTGGCCTTCCTCTGTGCGGTTCTTTCCCTGCACGCATCTCCGGCGCAGGCCGGTTATGCGCATTTCGTGATGGATGCAAACACGGGAAAAGTGCTGGATTCCCAGAATGCCGACACGAAAAACTACCCGGCCTCGCTGACGAAAATGATGACGCTTTATCTGGTTTTCGAGGCGCTGCATGATGGTCGCCTGAGCTGGAACCAACGCATCACCATGTCCAAGCGTGGCGCAGCGGTCATCCCCTCGAAGCTCTGGGTCAAAGCCGGTACGACCTTCACGGTTCGCGAAGCAGTCTATGGCATGATCGTCAAATCCGCTAACGACATGGCCGAAGGTATGGGCGACCATCTGGGAGGTTCGCAGGCAGGGTTTGCGCAGATGATGACCCGCAAGGCCCGCCAGTTGGGCATGACCAGAACCGTCTTCCGCAACGCCTCCGGTCTGCCGAACAAGGCGCAGGTCACCACGGCCCGCGACATGGCAAAGCTCGGACTAGCCCTTCAGCGGGATTACCCTAAGGAATACAAGCTCTTTGCTACGCGGTCCTTCAAGTTCCGTGGCAAGACGATCAGTGGTCACAACCGGCTTCTGAGCCGCTATCAGGGCGTGGATGGCATCAAGACCGGCTACACCAATGCCTCCGGCTTCAACCTCGTCAGCGCAGTCAACCACAATGGCCGCAGCGTCGTCAGCGTCGTGCTGGGTGGCAAAACGTCTCGCAGTCGCGACAACCAGATGGTGACTTTGCTGGACAGAACCCTGCCCAAGGCGTCCAGAGGCCGCAGCAACCATCAACTGATCGCTAGCGCCAGTACCAGCCGCACATTCGATGCCGCCCCCGCCAGCGTGCCCCTGCCCATGTTTGCGGAACGCAAAGACCCGGTCGCTATGCAGATTGCCTCTGCCCACAATGTCATGCCAGATATGATCAAGACCTCGGCGGTTCCCGCCACCAATTCCGAGCGCAGCGCATGGGAGGTGCAGATCGCAGCCGCGGACAGTCAGGCCGCAGCGCTTTCGCTTCTAAAGACTGCGCGCCCGTCTATCTCATCCAGCTACACAAGCATCGCGCCTTACACCGAAGCGGTTCGAAGCGGTGCCGCCACGCTTTACCGCGCACGCTTCACCGGTTTCGACAGCCAGGCAGCCGCCCTTTCCGCCTGTAAGGATTTGAAAGCGCAATCCTATTCCTGCGTGGTCATGTCGAGCGACGGATAGGCGGGATCAGCCCAGCCAACCGGTGGCGATGGCCTTGCCGAGACCCGGCATGCCATTGGCCCGGGCCAGTTCTCCCATCGCACCACTGTCGTAGCGCACTTGCCGGAAATAGACCTGCCAGCCATGCGGCGTCTCTTCCAGAACCGCGTAGCTGGCCAGCGGATGACCCGCTTCGACCTGATGGTAGAAGGGTTCATCATCCTTCCAGCCCGGGCAACCGACACTGCCGGGATTGATGATCAAGCGGCCATCAGAAAGCTGAACCGTACGGGCGATATGCGTATGGCCGCACAGCATGAGCGGCTGCTCGATGCCATCAGCAAGCGCCTCGATTTCTGCCAAGGGCCGCTGGTTTAGAACGCCGTCCGGAGACAGCTTCTCTAGCCAATATTCCAGATCATCCTTGGGTGACCCGTGGCAGCAATAGGCGACATCCCTGAAGACCAGATCGAAGGGCAGAGCCTGCAACCAGTCGAAATGATCGGAGGACAGCTGCATATGTGCTGGCTTTTCCCAATCCCCCATGACCTCGAAGGGACGATCGATCAAAGCGCGATCATGGTTGCCGCGAACGGTCGGAATATGATGCCCCACTAGAACATCTGCCGTGCGGCCAGCCTCCAGAGGACCGCTGAAACAATCGCCGAGATTGACGATATCAGCGATACCCAACCTCTCGATATCCCTGAGCAAGGCGTCCAGTGCCGCATAATTTCCATGGATATCAGCAATGGCAGCAAACATCATCGGGATCAGCTTCCGCGGTAAGTGGAGTAGCTATAGGGAGAGAGCAGCAACGGAACGTGATAGTGTCCGCTCTCGTCGGCGATGCCGAAACGAATGGGTATGATGTCGAGAAATGCGGGTTCCGGCAGAACCAGGCCTTTGGTTCTCAGATAGTCACCCGCGTGGAAGACAAGCTCATACTGCCCCACCCGAAAATCATCGCCGATCAACAACGGCCCGCCATCGACACGGCCATCGCTGTTGGTTTCCACCGTCTTCAGCTTCTCACGGCTGTCGCCATCAAGCCGATACAGATCAATCTTCAGTCCCTGCGCTGGCGTGCCGTGGGCAGCATCGAGGACGTGGGTTGTAAGGCCGGTCATGGCGTGGGCTCCGAAATGACATAGGAATGGTCGAAGAAGAACTCTTCCAGATTGTTGCCCGGCCCATCCCGATCCACAACCAGAAAGTCACTGGTGGAACCGATAGCCATCAGGGGATGGTGCCAGACATTGCGATGGTAATTCACGCCCTGTTCGGCACGAGCCAGAAACACCTTCGGTTTTCCCGGCCTGCCATGCTCATCCTCTGAAACGACCACGAGAAACGGATGACCGGAAAGCGGTGTAAAACTCTGGCTGCCCAGCGGGTGCCGCTCCATCATGTCAACGGCATAGGGAAATTGGCGCGCCTTACCGCGAAACAGGTTCAAAACGACGCGCGCGCCCTCACCCGTTACATCAGGTGAGCCGAGCGCGTGATACCGCTCCGTATTACCACCATTGATGATCCGCATGCTGGCAGGATCTGCCTCGAGAACATCGCCAAAGGGCGCGAATGCCTGTTGGGTCAGGGGCAGGATTTCAAGAAATTCAGTCAAATTCATTCACCTTGGGCACGCCAGTTTTTGAGAGCATCAATGCTCTCTAAAAGTTCCGGAATAGTGATTTGCGTTGTTTCCCAAATAATTTCGAGATCCAGCCCAAAGTATCCATGTGCTACACGATTGCGGAGCCCGCGAATTGAATTCCATGGGAAATCAGGGTGGTCGGTGACAAAGTCGGGATAGGACTCCATCAAGCGAACAGTCGCCTCGCCGATCACAATTAGGCACATTCCAATTGCGTGCTGTGTTTTCAAATCTGTAAGAAAGTCTTCTTTCTGGATACCAGAGACGAAATCAACTGCAGCATCGCCCGCTCGCTTCATATCAGCAAGGTGATCCAAACGGCGATCTAAACTCATATTGGCTTAGCCTCTGACAACACTCTCACTTTTACACGTTCTGGAAAATCACCCGGTGTAAGAAGATGAATTCTGGTGCCTAGCATCATCTGCTCAAGTGCGTCTTGCAGTCCGCCAAGGCTGAGAAGCGTAGAGCCGGGCAATGCATCCACCAGAATATCCAGGTCGCTGTCCGGTCGATCCTCACCGCGCGCGACGGAACCGAACACACGGGGGTTGGTCGCGTTGAAGCGCTTTGTCGCTTCGCGAATCGCTTCCCTGTTGTTTTCCAGCACCTCTGACGGTCTCATGGCATGTCTCCTAGAGCCTAATATAGAGTGATGGCAGTCGTGTGGAAAGCAGATTGCTCATCAGCTTTCCGGCAGCAATGCAGCTAGGCGCAGCCCGGCAATCTTTTCCACCTGCGCCGTTGCGGTGGCGAATTCGTCTTCCGGGTTATTGTCGATGCGGGTCTCAAAGGCGTGTAGAATATCGTCCTTTGTCAGGCCTTCGACGGCGATGATGAAGGGAAAGCCGTTCTTCTCCACATAGGCGGCGTTGAGTTCCGTAAACCGCGCATGCTCTTCCGGCGACAGGCGGTCGAGCCCTGCTCCGGCTTGTTCATTGCGGCTGTCTTCGGTCAGGCCTCCGGCAATGGCAAGCTTGCCTGCAAGGTCAGGGTGAGCGCGCAGCACACCCAGCCTTTCCTCATGCGAGGCGGCGCGAAACTGGGTGCAGAGCGCGGCGTGGACGTTGCCTGCTGTCAGGGGTTCGTGCACATCACCTGCATCATAGGCACGCTCCGCGATAAACGGCGAATGCTCGAAGACTCCTCCGAAACGGCTGATGAAGTCTGTTCGGTCAACCATCACAGCGCCTCCGGCTTGTGATGTTCGTGCCAGTGGCGGGCGATCTCGACGCGTTGGGGTATCCAGACCTTTTCATGGCCAAGCACATATTCGATGAAACGGCGAAGTGCCGCAGCGCGACCGGGACGACCGACAAGACGGCAATGAAGGCCGATGCTCATCATTTTGGCCGCACCTTCGATGCCTTCCTGATACAGAACGTCGAACGTGTCCTTAAGATAAGTGAAGAACTGATCGCCGGAATTGAAGCCCTGCGGCGTGGCAAACCGCATGTCGTTTGCGTCGAGCGTATAGGGAATGATCAGGAACGGATCGTCTTTCAGACCCTTCACCCAGTAAGGCAAATCATCCGCGTAGCTGTCCGACGAATAGAGGAAACCGCCCTCCTCCATCACCAGCCGCAACGTGTTGTCGGAGGGCTTGCCTTGATACATGCCGTAGGGGCGCTCGCCCGTCAGTTCCGTGTGCAGGCGCACGGCCTCAAGCACATGCTTGCGCTCTTCTTCCTCAGAAAAATCCTTGTACTCCAGCCAGCGATAACCGTGGCTGGCGATTTCCCATCCCGCTTCTTTCATTGCCGCAACCGCTTCGGGGTTGCGCGCCATGGCCGAGGTGACACCGTAGACAGTCGTCGTGACGCCAAGGTCGGTGAACATGCGCCACAGCCGCCAGAAACCAGCGCGCGAGCCATATTCATAGATTGATTCCATATTGAGATTACGCTGCCCAGGCCATGGCTGAGCCCCAACGATTTCCGACAAAAGCGATTCGGACGCCTTGTCGCTGTCGAGAATGGAGCTTTCGCCACCCTCTTCGTAATTGATGACAAATTGCACCGCGATTCTGGCATCGCCGGGCCATTTCGGATCAGGGGTATTGCGACCGTAACCGATCAGGTTGCGGGGATAGTCAGCAGAAATCATCAAATCACCTTCACGAAAATTTCGTGAACGGTATCATCGCGAACCGGAAAGTCGAGAGCATTTTCTTGGGCGGGCTTACGCAATCTTACGGGCAGACACGCGCCCCATGGGGTGCAGCGAATGCACACGGAACGGCGCGCCTGGTTCATCTTCGATAAAAAGCGCAAGGTTTGAAAATTCGATCTGCCGTTCCAGCACGGGTGCGAACACGCCGCGGACCGCCCGCTCCACGCGGGCGCAATCGCCCGGCACCACACCGCCGGTCAGCATCATCTGAAAGCGAAACTCATCCATGACATAAGGGTGGCCCCAACGGTGCAGGTTGGTGAGCTGCGTGGCCGAAAGACGATCCGGATCGGCACGTTCGATATCGGCATCAGACAAGGGCGCGCGGTAGTGATCGAATTCCTGCACGACGCTGGCCGCCAGGAAATTCAGTGTTTCCGATGGCCAGGATGGGACCAGACCATAGACATTTCCGAGTTTCGCAATCTCAAGCGGAGGCAGCGTGAAGGGCTGATGGGTGCCAGCAAAATGCATCAGCCCACGCAGCAAAGCCGCCTCGCTCATATCATCCATCAAACGGAATGGCGCTTTGATCGTACCGTGGAAACCGTAACGACGCGGCAGCGCGGTGTGATAGGAAATTTCCTGCATGCCGAGGCTTGAAACAGCGGGTGGTTCCACTGTCTGGCCGGAATAAACATCACGACCCAGCCAAGCCGCAGCCGCATGGGTCAGGGGATCATTGGGGGATGGCGTAAAATGAATGGCGTACCGCATGCGTCGTCACCTCGCCGTCCAAAAACGGATATCATCAGCTATATTGCATAAGCCAAGCTGTTAGGTGATTTGCGTGACAGATTAACGACGCTGAAACCCTATCGATTCACATCTTTGCGTTGAAAACGCGAATGTGATCCGCAAGTGTGAAATTGGTCGGTACATCCATAGGTTTCCCCAACACGACATCCAAAGCTGCATCTGCCAATCGGTGCGCCAAGCCGAAGCTAACCTTGAAGCCACCGGTCAGCGCAACCACGCGTGGATGATCAGGATGCAGGCCGACCATGGGGTCACGCCCGATAGCCTTGGGGCGCAACCCAGCCCACCGTTCAACAACAACGGCACTTGCGAGCGACGGAACGATCTGTCGCGCCTTGGCGATCAGGACATCCAGTTTCTCATCCGTCGTCAAAGCGTCGTCGAAATCCTCTTCGCTGGTGCTGCCAATGGCAACCGTTCCGTCTTCATGCGGGACGACGTAAAGCCCATTCAGAAAAACGACCGGCATCGACGGATCTACATTAGCCTGAAGCAACGCGGCCTGCCCCTTAACAGGCTGACCAAGCTTTGCGCCCTGAGACAAACCCAGCGTGTTCGTCAGAAGGGGAAACGAATGATGCCCGGCAGAAACCACGGCATGACCGAACCGGAGGCGCTGTCCATCTTCCAGCGTTGCCACTCCATCCCGATCCAGCGTCGCGACACCGCACTTTTCCAACACGCGCACATGCTTCGCCTCGCGCAAAGACTGCTCCAGCACGGCAACAAAAGCCCGAGGAGAAACCCTCGCGGCAAACGTGTCATGGGCAAAACCCGCCTCTCCGGCGGCAATATCCACCCATCGATCCACCGGCGGCGCATCCAGCACATGCCAATGGAATGTCCGACCGCCTTGGTCCCAATTCAACAAAGCATCTCGTTGATGACGTTCCGCAATTGGCCGCAAATGGGGTTTCGGCAGAGGAATGACGCGTCCACATCGCCGATAGCCTGCAGAGAGACCCGTTTCGGCCTCAAGTGCCGCGATCTCGGTTTCCAGGCTCAGCAGTGCGTCGAACTGAAATTGCTTCTTGTCCGACCAGCGATCCGGCATATGCGGCATCAAAGCGCCCAGAAGACCGCCACTTGCACCGCTTCCAATGGTGTCGGCGTCGACCAGCACCGTGTCGATACCCAGCCGCCCCGCCTTTACCGCAGCCCACAGTCCCATGATGCCGCCACCGATGATCAGCAATGAGGTGCTCGATGGCAAAGGTGATTGACCTGTTTGTCGGGGAAGACTATCGGCTTGGAGCATGACACATCCCGATGACACTCGGCCGGTAAGAGCCGGCTCAAATATGCTGGATTGGCGAGAGGGCGATATGCCCTATTCGCTGGCCTTTGGCGACCATTTTTATTGCCAGACGGACGGGCGGCAGGAATGCAGCCATGTATCACTGGCTGGTAATGGCCTGCCCGAGCGCTGGGAAACGGCGCAGGGAACATTCCGCATCGGTGAACTCGGCTTCGGCACGGCACTCAATTTATGCGAAACGTGGCGGCAATGGAAACTCCATCGCCCCGCGAATACCAAGCTGCATTTTGTGTCCTTCGAGCTCTATCCAATGACGGCAAGTGAGTTGGACCGCGCACTGTCCCACTGGCCGCAACTGGATGCGGAGCGCAAGGCGTTTGTCGAGCAATGGCCTTCAGACCCCGAAGGCTGGGTTGAGATCACTCTGGATGAGCAGACACGGCTGACGGTCTTCTGCGGGGATGCCATGCAGGGGATCATCCAGAGCACCGATACATTCGATGCCTGGTATCTCGACGGCTTCGCGCCTGCCAAGAACCCGGACATGTGGTCCCAGGATATCATGTCGGCACTGTTTGCGAAGACCGCCCCCGGCGGAACATTCGCGACATTTGCGGCGGCCGGTTTCGTGCGGCGCAATCTGGGTGCGGCTGGCTTTACCGTCAAACGTCGGCCCGGCTTTGCGGGTAAACGTGAAATGCTGTGCGGCGTAAAGCCATAACGAAAAACGCCCGGATTTCCATCCGGGCGTTTCTTAAATCAGATCAGACCTAATCAGCCGCGCTTGCGACCGCGACCGGCGTTGCCAGCAGGACGAGCCTGACCGGCAGGTGCGAAGGAACCGGACTTGCGTGCCGGACGACCCTGACCACCGCGATGATTGCGGTTGACTGCGGGCTTGCCAGCTGCGCCTTCAGCGTTCGGACGCTTGAAATCTGACGTTACTTCCAGATCGTTGTCGCGTTCCACAGGTGCGAATTCGCCAGCGCGCTGACCACGGAATTCGCCGTTGCGACGTCCTCCGTCACGCGAAGCACCCTCACGGGGGCCACGCTGTGGGCGATCACCATGCGCACGCTCGCCACGTTCTCCACCTTGACGGCGAGGACCGTTTGCATTGCCACGATTGCCAGCGCCACGGTTGTTGTTGTTGCCGCGCGACGGGCTCGACAGACCTGCTGGACGTTCGCCGGAAAGAACCGGAATCTCGATCTTCATCAGCTTTTCGATGTCGTGCAGCAAACGGGTTTCGTCCGGTGCGCAGAACGCAATCGCAATGCCGTCGAGACCAGCACGCGCCGTACGACCGATACGGTGAACGTAAGCGTCAGCCACTTCAGGCAGATCGTAGTTGAAGACGTGCGTTACGGCTGGAATGTCGATACCGCGGGCGGCAACGTCAGTTGCAACCAGAACCTTGAATTCGCCGTCCTTGAAGCCCTTCAACGCACGTTCGCGCTGACCCTGGCTCTTGTTGCCATGGATCGATGCGACCTTGAAGCCGATGTGCTCCAGGTACTTGGACAGCTTTTCAGCGCCATGCTTGGTGCGAAGGAAGACGATAGAACGGCTATCCGGGTTTTCGTTGAGCGTCTTCTTGAGAAGCTCGGTCTTGTCGTTCTTGCCAACGACGAAGTGAACATATTGTTCGACCTTGTCGGCAGCTTTGCCGGGAGGCGTAACCTGAACGGTAACCGGGTTTTTCAGATAGCTGCCGGCCAGATCTGCGATCGAGTTGGGCATAGTGGCCGAAAACAGCAGTGTCTGACGCTCGGCAGGGACCATCCTGGAAATCTTGCGCAGATCATGAATAAAGCCGAGGTCCAGCATCTGGTCGGCTTCATCAAGCACAAGGAAAGTCACCTTGGACAGGGAAATTGCGTTGCGCGAGATCAGATCGAGCAGGCGACCAGGCGTGGCAACAAGAATGTCGGTGCCTTTTTCCAGCTGCAGCTGCTGCTTGTTGATGGACGCGCCACCAACGACCTGATTGATCTTCAGATGCGTCTTGCGAACGAAACCGCGCAGGCTCTCGCCGATCTGGTTTACCAGTTCGCGTGTTGGCGCCAGAATAAGGGTGCGGGTGGTTCTGTTTGCAGGACGATCAGGCAGTTTCAACAGCATTTCGATGAGCGGCAGGCCGAAAGCGGCTGTCTTGCCTGTGCCGGTCTGTGCAAGACCGATCATGTCGCGGCCTTCCAGAAGAAGCGGAATCGCTTTTTCCTGGATGGGCGTAGGTGTGGTGTAACCGAGCTGGGTGACGCCGGCCACGATTTTTTCGGAGAGGCCGAGTTCGCTAAAACTGGTCAATAGTATACCTTTCGGGGCGCCAAAACGCTTGAACCCGGATCAGCCTTGCTGTCCGGTTGTCTTGGCGTCAAGAACCCCGCGTGAATTGGGAACTTGTGGGTTGGAATGACTTTCTGCGCTTCAGTGCGGCGCTTGCGCCGGCTCCTGCATAAATGCGCTTTTCCTTCATGCGTCGTATCGTTTTCGTTGACGCTGCAGCTCACGCGGCTGCCGAGGGTGAAAGCTTGAGGCGGGGTTTGGTCTTTTTAGCAAGGAAAGTCAAGCGAATGTTTTGGGAGCCGAAGGTGGCACCGCGCCAAAAGCTCACGCCCATGGCGGCTAAAACGTTAGCAATCCGTGAAAAACTATAGTTAACAAACTCTATTAATCAGCCGCGGCAGATAGCCAATTTAATTGTTATACAATAGTTTCCATTAAGAAGAACGATGGCAGCGAAGCACTGATTCTTTATGTGTTACGGGCGGCGACGGAGAATGTTTTGATGACTGGGGGCGGGTTGCTTGAAAAAGCATGTGAAGGCGTTCGAACGCTGGATCTGCCCGCCTGCATCAAAGACAGCCAATTGCGCTATGTCTGCGTCAACGCGGCCTATGCCCAGTTTGCCGAGCGCCCCCTCACCGATTTCCGCAACAGGACCACGCACGAGCTATTCGGCATCACCGACGATATGGAGCGGGAAGACAAGGAACGCCGCTCGCTGGTTTTCGCGACGGAAGAAGTGATCCTGCTCAAAGGCCAACGATCCAACGAAGCCCAGGCCGTGAAATGCGAACGGTTCGAAACCGAAGACGGCGCTTTGTTCTTGTTCGAAATATTCGAAGCCATGCCTTCTTTGGTGGGGCAGCCGTTGGCGGACGGAAATGAAACGCTGATCGGCAAAAGCGTACTCGATCTACTGGACGTGGCCATCGCTGTTTACAGCGCTGAAGACAGGCTGGTCTATTCCAACACCCGGCTTGAAAGTTTGTATCGCGAACTCAATCTCGACTGGCAGTCCGGCCTTGAACTGAAAACAATCAGCAAGGCTTTCCATGATCTCTATATAAACGTCAGAAACAGGGACGCATCGAGCCCGGCGGACAGAGACGTTTGGGTCGAGGGGAAAATAGCCGAAACCCGCAAGCCTTACTCAGAATTCACCGAGGAAATGAGCAGCGGCCGCTTCATACGTTTTATCAACAAACGTCTCGAAAACGGCATGCTCATCGTGCTTCACATCGATGTCAGTGATGCCAGGACGCAAGAAATTCTGCTGGAGAAGCACACACGCGAAAACTGGCTTTTCCGGGAAGCGTTGGAACGTGTGCCCGTTGCCGTCTTCATGCTGGATAGCGAACGCCGACTTACCTATGCCAACGCATCCTATGAAACGCTCTGGGGCGAGCCCCGCGATAAGTATTATGGCCTGACCGAGTCTGATATATTCGTCCATGAGGGCGAACGTTTCCGACAGGAGAATGATCATGTTCTCCAGACGGGTGAAGAACTTCAGAAAACCGAAGAAATCGTACTGAATGACGGCACGTCCGTTCCGACCATCATCAGAGTTGGTCGGATGATAAGCCCTGATAATGAGCCTTATTTGGTCGGCTCGGTGACGGACACCACGCCGCTGATGCAGCAAAAACAGGAATTGCTGGTTGCCCGCAACGATGCCGAGAGGCTTCACGCGGAAGTGCAGTCGATCCTTCGCTCCCTGCCTGTGGGCGTGATGGTGCTGGGTCCTGATCTGACAATCGAATACGCCAACACCACTTTTTACGATCTGTGGGAGGTCGAAGATAAAATCGACCTCACCGGTCAACCCTATCGGCGATATTTCGAGATGGGCTATGAGAGCGGCAAGTATGATTTCGGCGATACGAGTTTCGAAGACGCCTATCGCGACCGGGTCGAACGGCTGAGCCTGATTGCAGATCACACGTCCCGTGAAATCGAGAGCAAATCGGGTAAGTTCACGATACTGTCCAAACAACGGATCGCCGGAAACAAGATCCTCATCACCTTTTCCGACAGTACGGCCGTTCGTGCCCGCGATAAGGAAATAAGTGCTGCCCGGCAGGAATTGCAGCGGGTCGGCGAGTATATGCAGGACGCGACCCGCGTCATGGCGCAAGGGCTCGCTCTGATCCAGAACGGCGAAATCATCATGTCGAATGATGCGATGTCGCGCATGTTCGATGTCCCGCCCGAACTTCTTGCCAAGGGTCAAAGCTGGTTGCCATTTTTTGCCTATTGCGCGGCTCGCGGTGACTTTGGAGATGAAGAAAGCGCTGCCGCAACGCGGGCGCAGTGGTTGGATAACGTCGCGGCTGCCAGACCATTCTCATTGCTTACGCAAGTGGAATCGAAGCGCTGGCTCAACGTGGAAGCAACCATCGGCGCTGGCGGATACTGGCTTGTCATCGTAACCGACGTTACCGACATGAAGCAGCGCGAAGCGGAGCTTGAAGGCCTTTTGGCCCGCGCAAAGGCTGCCGACAGAGCAAAATCCGAATTCCTGGCCAATATGAGCCACGAGATCAGAACGCCGATGAACGGCGTCCTCGGCATGGCGGAATTGCTGGCCAAATCCAAGCTCGACACGCGACAGAGAACGTTCACGGATGTCATCGTGAAATCCGGCAACGCGCTGTTGACCATCATCAACGACATCCTCGACTTCTCCAAGATCGATGCCGGTCAGATGACCTTGCGGAGCACGTCTTTTGACGCGGTCGAAGCCGTGGAAGATGTCGCCTCGCTGTTGTCTTCGCAGGCGCTGGAGAAGAACATCGAGCTCATCGTGCGCGTCGATTCCTCGTTCAAGCACCTTGTGAGCGGTGACGCTGGCCGTTTCCGGCAGATTGCAACCAACCTCATTGGAAACGCGATCAAATTCACCGAAACCGGCCACGTTCTTATAGAGCTTGCCGCAGACAGTGTTGACGACAGCGAACTGATCATGAGCCTGCGGATCACAGATACCGGCATCGGCATTGCCCAACACCAGTTGAACCGCATATTTGAAAAATTCAGCCAGGCAGACACATCCTCGACCCGAAGGCATGAAGGCACCGGCCTCGGGCTTGCCATCACGGTCGGACTTGCAGGGCTTTTCGGCGGCAAAGTGGACGTGGAAAGCACCGTCGGCCAGGGCTCGACCTTCACCGTCACCTTGCCTTTGCGCATTGTTGGAAACCGATCCGAGCAGGCAGTGGGCCTCATCGATACGAAAAAAGTCAGCGTCCTTGTCATCGACGACAATGAAGTGAACCGGCAGATATTGACCGAACAACTGACCGGTTGGGGTGTCGACAGCTATGCGGCTGACAGCGGCCCGGCGGGTCTGGCCATCCTGAGAGAGGCTGCTGCGATCGGCTTCGATATCGATGCGGTCATTCTGGATTATCATATGCCTGATATGGACGGCATGCAGGTGGCGAGCGCGATTAAAAGCGATCCTCGGCTTGCCAATACGGTGATGATTTTTCTGACATCGATGGATGCGGTGAACCACGACAAGCCTGAACCGGAAATCCAGTTCGACGCACATCTCATGAAGCCGGTGCGAGCAAGACTTTTACGCAAAACATTGACAGATGTGGTTCGCACATCCCGCGCAAAGCGCTCCTTTCAAGACCAGATCGATGTCGTTGCCGTACCGGAATTTCAAACCCGAGCGGAAAAAGGTGCAGAGCCCAGCCATCGCGCCACGGCTGAAGCCTCAGCCTTTCGCAGTGAGGCGCAAATATCAGAGATCAGATCAACGTCAGGATCACTGGATGTGCTGATTGCGGAAGACAATGACGTCAACCAGATCGTTTTCACTCAAATTCTCCAGCAGACCAATCTGGATTTCCGCATCGTCAACAATGGGAAAAAAGCAGTCGAAGCGTGGAGAAACGATGGGCCCTCCATCATTTTGATGGATGTGTCGATGCCGGTCATGAACGGGCATCAGGCAACCCAGGCCATTCGGGCCGAAGAACAGAAGACACCCAACGCAAGGCGCGTTCCGATCATTGGCGTAACGGCCTATGCGCAAGACAGCGATCGTGACCTGTGTCTTGCCGTGGGAATGGATGATTATCTGTCAAAGCCCATCAGCCCCGAACTGCTCCAGGCAAAAATCGACAAGTGGTTGATGAGACCATCGCATATGGCCTCAGAGTCGAAGTCGAATTAAAACGCCGCCTGAGAATATCCCACGCGGCGCTGGAAACTTCAGATTTGAAAGCGATTAGCGGCGCTGACCGTCCACGGACAAGGCACCTGCGCCAGCAACGACCAGATAAAGGAAGATGAAGCAGAACAGAATAGCGCCGTCGCCGCCGTTCAAAACCGGGAAGAAGCTTTTTGGTGCGTGTGCCATGAAGTAGGCGACAGCCATCTGGCCCGACAGAATGAATGCGACCGGACGGGTGAAAAGTCCGACGAGAATGAGTACGCCGCCAATAACCTCGAGAAGAGCGGCAGCCAGCAACATTGGGGGAAGAGAACCTTCCATCGTCGAGGCTGGGAAACCGAACAGTTTCTGCGTGCCATGCTCGATGAACAGAAGCGCGGTGATGATCCGCAGCGCAGCCAGTCCATAAGGCTGGTAACGCGATAGTTTTTCAAAAAATGCCATTTTATTTTGTCCTTATAAAGCAGGTTCAACTTGATGATCGTTAAAACCTAACTGAAAAATGCAGCAATTCGAGATACACCTTTCCGGGCCAAAAACAACGGGCTACCCAGCAATTCACAAGGGGTACAAACAATCGTGATCAGCTTTCAAAAAGCATCCGAAATGCACCTCGTCATCTCATGCGAACATGACGGGTAAGCGACAGCAAAACAGCGCATATCAAAATACAATATACGCCCATGACGATGATCTGCGAGGTGAATGCCACGCCGTTATCGATGAGTATAGACCAACCCGAATTCGCCATCGCTGAGGTTGAGCTCTCGGCGTATTTCTCCGCCCGACAGCGAAATGAAGAAGCAAAAAGCATTGCGAAACCGGCACCCAGCCAGCGAATGTTTTCACGCAGGAATAAAAGCAAGGGAATGAAGTTATAAAATGAACCCCGAGGCTCAGGCGATCATGAGTGCCTGGGGCTGCTGGACCGGGTTGAACGGCGCGAACGTGATGTGGGCACCAACAATCGTTGCGACCGTGTTCGCCGGGATGATTTCCCATTTCTCCAGACCAGTCGCAAATGGTTCGGAGGCAACCGCTATGCCCTGCCCCACATTGCGCCAGTAAAGCGTTGGCGGACGCGCATCGCTCGACCAGCGGAAAGCATGCAGCTTCTCGCCATCCGTATGAATGGCGCTGAAACGGATGGGCTGATCGACACCCGACCTATCGACCACATCCATGCATATCTGCAAGGTTTTGGTCAGCGCGCCGATGGGATCGCGATCGAGGCCCATGCCGGCCGCGATGAGAAAAATCGCCTCGCTGTCGCTGTTTCCGGCACGCGAAGAATAGACTTCGTCGGGAATGAGAATTTCAATGTCGCGCTTGACCTTTTCGTAGCCGCCAATCTGGCCATTGTGCATGAAAAGGTGGCGACCCCATCCGAAGGGATGGCAGTTCGCCATGGAGACGCCGCCCGTCGTGGCGGAGCGTACATGCGCCAGAAACATTCCGGCCCGCAACTGGTGGCACAAGGATGTCAGATTGCGATCCGACCACGCAGGCAGAATGCCGCGATAGATACCGGGCTCGCCGCGTTCACCGTACCAGCCTATGCCGCAGCCATCGCCATTGACCACCGTTTTCGCCTCCCGCGCCGCCATGGATTGGCTGACAAGAGAGCTTTCCGGTTCGATCAGAAGACTGTCGAGCCAGACGGGAGAGCCGGAATAGGCAAGAAAACGACACATGCGGTCACCGCCATCAGTAAGGTTGCGATCCGATGCAAAGAGCGCCGGATCGCGGCGTTAATAAGGTCTTCAGGCCTGCAGAACAACCACGCGCGAACCGACCGGTACGCGCTGGTACAGATCGATGATGTCGTGGTTCAGCATGCGAATGCAGCCGCTGGACATGGCATGACCGATAGACTGCGGCTGGTTAGTACCATGCAGCCGGAACATCGTATCGCCGCCATCGCGGTAGAGATACAGCGCGCGTGCACCCAGCGGGTTGTTTGGACCACCTGGCATGCCGCCTGCATATTTGCGGTTACGATCCGGCTCGCGACGGATCATGTTCGGCGTTGGCGTCCAGCTCGGCCATTCGGCCTTGCGACCAATATATGCGTTTCCGCGCAGCGCCAGTCCCTGACGGCCAACACCGACACCATAACGCATGGCCCGACCGTCACCCATGACGTAATAGAGGCGACGCGCCGGCGTATCGACAACCACCGTTCCGGCTGGATATGTGGTTTGATAGGCGACTTCCTGGCGGCGCAGTTCCGGGTCGATCTTATCCAGAGGCATCGCCTTCAGCGGAAACTTCTCATCCGGCACGGCGGCGTAGTTTTGCTTTTGCTGAACGAAATTGGTGCTGGCGCAACCTGCAAGAAGAAGCGGTAGTCCAAACAGGACCCCACGGCGCGAAATAGACATATTACCCCCGGTCGATGAATCTCTCTGTTACCAAGGAGTATAATTTTATGGTTAACAAACCTCTAATTGCGGCCGCGACAATTAACCAAGTATAGGCACGAGCACACCAAGCAACCGCGGACGGACGAGATGAGAGAGCCTCAAATTTAGGCAGAAAATTCGCTGACGGTCTTTGCAAATCGGCACGGCACCGAGCGCGGCGAAGGAACCCTTTGCCACTGCGCCGCATTTTACGTCACAAAAGGCGAAACTGCTTATTTTTTGCATATTTAGCAAAGCCTCAGGTGGCAAAAAATCTCGGTCCAGACAGCTCATGGTTCTTGCATTGCTGTCGTCGTTGTATTCAAATGGGCAAAAATGGGGAACATAAAGTTGGCATTTGACGAAATGATTGATGCGGACTCCACTCCGCGAAGCCCATATAAAACCTACAATGACTGGTACAGCCGTCAGGACAGATCGCATCTGATCCAGAAGTCCCGGGACGCTGAAAACATCTTTCGAAAAACCGGCATCACTTTTGCCGTTTACGGCCACGCCGATAGCGCCGAAAAGCTCATCCCCTTCGATATCATTCCCCGCATCATCTCCGCCAGAGAATGGCGCAAACTGGCGCTGGGCATCGAACAGCGGGTTTTGGCGCTCAACGCCTTTCTGGATGATATCTACCACAAGCAGGAAATCATCCGCGCCGGACGCATTCCCCGCGAACTGATCGAGCGGAACGAAGCGTTTCTGCCAGAAATGATCGGCTTCAAGCCACCCGGCGGTGTCTACACGCACATTGTCGGCACAGACATCGTCCGCACCGGCGAAGACCAGTTCTACGTTCTCGAGGACAATGCCCGCACACCATCCGGTGTCAGCTACATGCTGGAAAACCGCGAAACGATGATGCAGATGTTCCCGGAACTGTTTCACGAGAACAAGGTGCGCAGGGTCGAGGATTATCCCTATCAGCTTCGCCAGTCGCTGGCTTCGCTCGCGCCTCCAGGCTGCAAAGGCAAACCACGCGTTGCTGTCCTGACCCCTGGCATCCATAACTCGGCCTATTACGAACACTCTTTCCTTGCTGATATGATGGGTGTCGAACTCGTGGAGGGTTCCGACCTGCGCGTCATGGACGGCAAGGTCAAGATGCGCACGACGCGCGGCTATGAGGCCATCGACGTGCTCTATCGCCGCGTGGATGACGACTTCCTCGATCCCCTCACCTTCCGGCCTGACTCCGCGCTGGGCGTCCCCGGTATCATGGACGTTTACCGCGCAGGCAACATCACCATCGCCAATGCGCCAGGCACCGGCATATCCGATGACAAGGCGATCTATTCCTACATGCCTGAAATCGTCGAGTTCTATACCGGCCGCAAGCCACTGCTCGAAAATGTGCCGACATGGCGGTGCTCGGAGCCGGATAGTCTGAAATATGTTTTGGACAATCTCGCGGATCTGGTCGTGAAGGAAGTTCACGGTTCTGGCGGCTACGGCATGCTGGTCGGCCCGACGGCGTCCAAAAAAGAGCGGGCGTTGTTTGCCGACAAGCTTCGCTCTCGCCCGTCCAACTACATCGCTCAGCCCACGCTTTCACTTTCCACAGTGCCTATCATGGTGAAAAACGGCATCGCGCCGCGCCACGTCGATCTTCGTCCCTATGTTCTGGTCTCAGACAAGGTGAAGATCATTCCTGGCGGACTGACACGCGTTGCGCTCAAGCAGGGATCACTGGTGGTGAATTCCAGCCAGGGCGGCGGCACCAAGGATACCTGGGTACTGGAGGACTAAGCCATGCTGGGAAGAACGGCGAACGGACTCTACTGGATGTTCCGCTACATCGAGCGTGCGGAAAACATTGCAAGACTGGTGGATGCGGGCATGCGTGTCTCGTTGACCAGAAGTGGCGGTGGCGATGAGGACTGGGACGGCGTGCTGCAAAGCGCCGGTGCCCACGAGGAGTTTCTCGAACACCACGAAAAAGTCACGTCGGCAGATGCCATCGACTATATGCTTCGGGATAAATCAAATCCGTCGAGCGTCATGTCCTGCATCGAATTCGGCAGAAACAATGCCCGCATGGTGCGCACGGCACTGACGCGCGAAACCTGGGAAGCGACCAACGAATTCTGGATCGAACTCAAGAATCTTCTTGGTCGCAAAGTAAAGGCGGCAGAGTTACCGCAAGTCATCGATGTCATTAAGCACAGAGCAGGTCTTGTCCGGGGCGCGTTTCATGGGTCGATGCTGCGCAACGATCTCTATAACTTCTCGCGCATCGGCACATTCATCGAACGTGCTGACAACACCGCGCGCATTCTGGATGTGAAATACTACGTGCTTCTACCGGCCGCTGCGCAAGTGGGTTCGTCGCTGGATAATGCGCAGTGGGAATCCATTCTGCGCTCTGTTTCTGCACACCGCTCCTATGGCTGGGTTTATGACGCCGAGTATAAACCTGCCAATATCGCCGACTTCCTGATATTGAATGGAAGAATGCCACGATCCCTTGCCTATTGTTACGAGAAGATCGTCAGCAACCTGAAACATCTTGCCGATGACTATGAAGAGAGACACAAGGCGCATGACACGGCGGAAGCCATTCAGGCGACGTTGCAGAAAACAACGATAAACCGCGTGATGGATCAAGGCTTGCACGAGTTTCTCGAGCTGTTCGTCAACAAAAACGCGCAATTGGGACAGGAAATTACGGATGGCTACCGCTTCTACCAGTAGTAAGCGGGGAACGTAATACGGGGACATGGCATGCGTTTAAAGATCAATCACACGACCGAATATCTCTATGATGAGCCGGTCCCCTATTCGCTGCAACGCCTGCGGCTGACGCCCGCGAGTGGGCCGACGCAGACGGTGTTGAACTGGGACGTGACGGTCGACGGTGCAAAGCTCGAGGTTCGCTATGACGACCACTTCGGCAACCGGGTAGAACTGGTGGAAACCGAAGGTCCTCGTAGCGCTGTCAAGGTGATTGCACGCGGTGAAGTCGAGACGATCGACAAGGCGGGCGTGTTCGGCACCCATATTGGCAATGCACCACTTTGGCTTTTCATGCGTGAAACGCCCCTTACCAAAACAGGCAAGCTCATTCGAGATCTCGCACGCCAATCCATGGGTGACACGCCACTGGAGCGCCTGCACGAGTTGATGGCTCTCATCCATCTCGAAGTAGAGTATGAAACCGGATCAACGGGAACGGAAACAACAGCGGAAGAGGCCTTGGAAGCCGGCAAAGGCGTTTGCCAGGACCATACCCACATCTTCATTTCCGCTGCCCGCCACATGGGTCTACCGGCGCGCTATGTCTCCGGCTATCTGATGATGGAAGATGTGGCGGAGCAGATTGCCACACATGCATGGGCGGAAGCCCACGTTCCAGGCCTGGGTTGGGTCGGCTTTGATGCCGCGAATAAGCTGTGCCCCGACGAACGCTACGTCCGTATTGCCAGCGGTCTCAGCTATCGCGATTGCGCTCCGGTCTCCGGCATGCGCGTCGGGCTCTCAGGAGAAAGCCTGACAGTGTCCGTAACCGTGCAGCAATCTCAAAGCCAAAATCAGTCTTAAGAGCAGTCCGCATACCGCATGGAGCTACGGTATCTCATCCAGAGTCCGAGCTTGCTTGTATCGATAAAGGCTTGTCGGCGCTTTGCCGGACACCTTTGCTGCGACCTCTATCCAGAGCGTTATTTTTTAAAAATCCTTTTATACGGAATTATTCTCAAAATATACTAGGATGGCAAAAGGGAAACCGACAGTTGGACGTCATCTTCGCCTAAAATCCACAACCGGAAATATTTTTTGTTTGGTAAAATCCTGTTAGAACGTTCTCATGCCAAAAAAAGTCGCCATCTATGCGATAGGAGCCAATTTCTATTTTATAGCCAACTAAAAGACGCCGATACTCTTGAATCTTCGATAGCGAGATTTGGAATTCCTACTTTGTGACGCAAATTCTGGTATCCGTTAAGAATATTTGGCACATTTAGACTCCATATCGACTTCGGAGACACATAAGTAGCGCAACCGCGTTAACCAATATTTCACACTTTTTGAACGATAGTGACGCCGGTCATATGAGGTATTCGTTGACGCACTATATTGGTGCGGCACGTGTTCCAAAAGCGTCGCCCATAAAGCGAAGCTCTAATGTCTGATGGCGTAGGGATCAGAACCCCATAAGAGTTCTGTACGCATGATGCCCTTCCAAGCGCCGGCTCACACGAGCCATGTTCTGCTTAATCTTGCTATTGTCCAGAACGGACTCTCACTCGATCGACGCAACCGTCGAGCGGCTGAGACACTTTGTCAGTTCGCGCAAAAGCGCATCCGGGGGATCGGATGCGGCCTTATGGCTGCGCGGCGCGAGATTGACACGGTGGGTGGCGCTTTGGCCAGTTATCAACGGGGGCACGTGTCCATGACTTCGATTATCTCTTCACTTTCTGTCAAACAGATTTCAAACCTTACGACCAACACCATCGCTAACTTAAAGTCTGACGACGTCGCAGCTTTGAGCGCCAAGCAGGTCGCTTCTTTGTCGTCGGCGCAGATCGGCGCATTCAGCAGCGACACGATCAGTTCATTCACCACTGCCTCGATCTCTGCTATCTCAGCCAAAGCCATCGTCGGCCTGAACGTCGATCAGCTTGGTGCCATCGGTTCGGAGCAGGTTTCCGTCCTTTCGGCTACCCAGATCGTCGCGCTTTACTCAAGCCAATTCGAAGCTCTCTCGTCCGAGAACATTGAGGCCCTGACCAGCTCCCAGGTTGCAGCGCTGACAGCCGCTCAGGTTGCGACACTCTCCTCTGACGAACTCAACAGCTTCTCCACCGGCGAAATCGCTTCTCTCAGCGCCAAGACGCTTACAAGCCTGACGACGTCAGCACTGGCTGGCCTGAACACGGATAAACTCGTCGCACTCACCGCCACGCAGGTTGCAGCGCTGTCGAATGCCCAGGTCGCATCCATCACGTCGGACCAGATCACGGCACTCACATCCACACAGCTGAGCTCTCTGACCGCAAAGCAGATCGTTTCTGTTACGACGGAAGCTCTGGCAGGTCTGCAGTCCACACAGGTCGGTTCACTGAAGACCGCACAGATCGCTGCCCTGACCTCCACCCAGCTCAGCGCTCTCGACACCGATAAAATCGAAGCCCTGACAAGCTCGCAGGTCGCCGCTTTGACGGCAGCGCAGGTCAGCTCTCTCGACAGCGATGAAATCAACCGCTTCGCCTCGGAAGACATTGCCGCCCTCAGCGTTGCTGCCCTTACAGGCTTGACCACAACTGCTCTTGCAGGCCTTGGCACCGATAAGGTTGTCGCACTGACAGCTGGACAGGTTTCCAAGCTCAGCACGGCCCAGGTTGCTTCCATCACATCCGATCAGCTCGGCGTACTGACAAGCGGTCAGATCGCTGGTTTGACGGCTGTACAGGTCAAGGCAATCACAACCCAGGCCCTGACTGGCTTGCAGAGCACGCAGGTTGGTTCTCTGTCTGCTACGCAGGTTGGCGCCCTCACTGTTGACCAGTTGTCGACCTTCAACTCCGACAACGTGGAAGCGCTGACACAGGTACAGGTTGGTGCACTGAGCGCCGCTCAGGTTGCGACACTCTCCTCTGACGAACTCAACAGCTTCTCCACCGGCGAAATCGCAGCTCTTAACGTCAAGTCCCTCACAAGCCTGACGACAGGAGCACTGGCCGGTCTGAGCACGGATAAGCTCGTCGCACTCACAGCCACGCAGGTTGCAGCGCTGTCGAACGCTCAGGTTGCATCCATTACTTCGGATCAGGTCACGGCACTCACATCCACGCAGCTCAGCTCTCTCACTGCAAAGCAAATCGTTTCTGTCACGACAGAAGCTCTGGCAGGTCTGCAGTCCACACAGGTCGGCTCGCTGAAGAATGTCCAGATCGCTGCTCTGACCACTGCGCAGCTCGCAAGTCTCGACTCCGACAAGATCGAAGCCCTGACAAGCTCACAGGTTAGCGCGCTGACCGCGGCACAGGTCGGTACTCTCGACAGCGCTGAACTCAACCTCTTCGCGTCGGACGAAATCGCTGCTCTGAGCGTCGCTGCCCTTACAGGCTTGACCACAACTGCTCTCGCAGGCCTTGGCACCGATAAGGTTGTCGCACTGACAGCTGGACAGGTTTCCAAGCTCAACACGGCCCAGGTTTCCTCCATCACGTCCGATCAGCTCGGCGTACTGACAAGCGGTCAGATCGCTGGTTTGACCGCTCTACAGGTCAAGGCAATCACAACCCAGGCCCTGACCGGCTTGCAGAGCACGCAGGTTGGTTCTTTGTCAGCTTCGCAGGTCTCCGCACTTACCGTTGATCAGTTGTCAAGCTTGAGCTCCGACAACATCGAGGCTCTCAGCAGCTCGCATGTCGCAGCCCTGAGCGCCGCTCAGATTGCAACATTGTCATCTGACGAACTCAACAGCTTCTCCACCGGTGAAATCGCAGCTCTCAATGTCAAGGCACTGACCGGCCTGACGACAGGAGCACTGGCTGGCCTGAGCACGGATAAACTCGTCGCCCTCACCGCCACGCAAGTTGCAGCGCTGTCGAATGCCCAGGTTGCGTCCATCACTTCGGACCAAGTTACGGCACTCACATCCACGCAGCTGGGCGCTCTCACTGCAAAGCAGATCGTGTCTGTCACAACCGACGCTCTCGTAGGTCTGCAGTCTACTCAGGTGGGCTCGCTGAAAAATGCTCAGATCACTGCTCTGACCACCGCACAGCTCGCAAGCTTCGACACTGACAAAATCCAGGCTCTGACCAGCTCGCAGGTTAGCGCTTTGACGGCGGCACAGGTCGGCACTCTCGACAGCGCTGAACTCAACCTCTTCTCGACCGACGAGATCGCTGCGCTGAGCGTAGTTGCCCTCACAGGCTTGACCACAACTGCTCTTTCAGGCCTTGAGACAGATAAGGTTGCTGCACTGACAGCTGGACAGGTTTCCAAGCTCAACACGGCACAGGTTTCTTCCATTACGTCCGACCAGCTCGGCGTATTGACAAGCGGTCAGATCGCTGGGTTGACGGCTCTACAGGTCAAGGCAATCACAACCCAGGCCCTGACCGGCTTGCAGAGCACGCAGGTTGGTTCTCTGTCTGCTGTGCAGGTTGGTGCACTCAGCGCCGATCAGTTGGCGACCTTCAACAGCGACAATATCGAAGCGCTGACGCAGGTACAGGTTGGTGCGCTGAGCGCCGCTCAGGTTGCGACACTCTCCTCTGACGAACTCAACAGCTTCTCTACCGGCGAAATCGCAGCTCTCAACGTCAAGTCCCTCTCAAGTCTGACAACGGGAGCACTAGCCGGTCTGAGCACGGATAAGCTTGTCGCCCTCACCGCCTCGCAGGTTCAGGCGCTGTCTACTCTACAGGTTGGATCGGTCACCTCGGACCAGCTTATGGCGCTCACCACAACCCAGATCGCTTCGTTGACCGCTGGTCAAATCGGGGCTCTGACAACCGAGATGCTGAAGGGTCTGCAAAGCAACCAGGTCGAAGCTCTCAGCAACAAGCAGCTGACGGCACTGACCACTGCACAGTTGGCAGCATTCAGCTCCGACAACATCATCGCTCTGACCACGTCTCAGGTCGGTGCGCTGAGCGCAGCACAGGTCGCGACCTTCGATAAGGACGAACTTAACAGCTTCGCAACTGGAGAGATTGCCGCACTGAGCGCAGCAGCCCTTTCCGGCTTGACGACAGCAGCACTTGCTGGTCTGGAAACCGATAAGGTTGTCGCTTTGACAGCTGGACAGCTTTCCAAGCTCAACACGGCCCAGGTTGCTTCCCTAACCTCCGATCAGCTCGGCGTACTGACGACGACTCAGATCGCTGGATTGTCTGCTCTACAGGTAAAGGCAATCACAACCGAAGCCCTGTCGACATTGACAAGCAATCAGGTTGTTGGACTGTCCGCAGTACAAGTTGGAGCACTTACCGCCGGTCAGCTGGCGACCTTCAACTCTGACAACATCGCTGCACTGACGGAAACGCAAGTGAAGGCGCTGAACTCTGCACAGGTCGCAACATTGAGCAGTGATGAACTCAACAGCTTCACCACAGCTGAAATCGCTGCACTGAGCGTCGGTTCGCTTGCTGGATTGACGACAGATGCAATCGTCGGACTGGCAGACACCTCTCTCGGCAGCTTAACCAACCCGCAGATAGAATCTCTCAACCAGGCACAGGTAGCAGCTCTCTTCGAGGCCCAAAACAACTAATACCGTCTCAATACTCATCGAAATTGAACGGCGCGACTTAGGTCGCGCCGTTTTAGTTCGTGCCTGCAAGTGGATGTCTACCCGCTCTCCCAAACAATATGAGGTTCGCGATCTTCGCGTCATAAAGCAAAGTATTTCGTGCGAGACACATTCAGAATGACGAGCAATGATCTCGGTTCCAGCTATCGCCCTTCGATGATCTCTACTCACCTGACGAAAATCTGGCTCAGAACGATGCAACGATCAAATCCGCAAAAAGGCGCAAGCTTACAGCAAGTCTGGAAACAGCTTTTTATAGGAAGACGGCGGTGAACAATTGGAAATCTAACCGCACGTCAAACCCACACGCATGATACGTCTGCCGCAAAACTTCAATTTCCAGAAAGCCAAAAGTCATTCCGTGGCAGTGGAGAGGCGCATCCGAGTGGCGTCGAACCTGCCTTACAGCAAAAAGCCCCAAACCGCGAGGTTAGGGGCTGATTGATCTGTATCGGAAATTGAACTTAAAGCTGATGGATCACAACTGGTTCTTCCATCTCAACCCGCAGCGCATTGCGCAACGGCAGGCCGAAACCGGTCGCTTCGATTTCGAACACATCGCCTGCTTCCGGTTTCACACCGTCAGCGAAAGACAGCGTGGCCGTGCCGAACATGTGCACGTGCACTTCGCCAGCTGCGCGGAACAGGCCATATTTGAAGTGGTGATATTCCAGGTTGGCGAAGGTGTGGGACATGTTGTCTTCACCCGACAGGAACGGCTTTTCAAAAATCACCTTTCCATCGCGCAAGATACGTGAGGTTCCGCGAATATCCGATGGCGGTGCGCCTACGCGGATTTCCGGGCCGAAGCTGGCTGGGCGCAGCTTGGAATGCGCGAGATAAAGATAGTTGATCCGCTCGGTGACGTGGTCGGAAAACTCGTTGGAGACAGCAAACCCGATGCGGAACGGCTCGCCCTTGTCCGATATCACGTAGATACCAGCCATCTCCGGCTCTTCACCGCCATCGAGCGCGAAGGATGGCGAAACAAGTGCCGCGCCGGGCGATGTCGCCACATTACCATTGCCCTTGTAGAACCACTCGGGCTGAACGCCCTTCTCACCAGCCTTCGGCTTACCGTTCTCAAGACCCATCTTGAACATCTTCATGGAGTCCGTGAGGCTCTCGTCGGATGATTCACTGGTCTTCTTGTGCATGCTGTCACGCGTGGCAGCCGAACCAAGGTGGGTCAGGCCTGTGCCCGTCAGATGCAGATGCGCGGGATCCGGATGGGTAATCGGCGGCAGGAACCGGCCTTCCGCATACGCTTCTTCGAGATCGACAGCATCGCCATAGCCGCGCGCGGCAACGACATCGGCCAGCGACTTTCCGCCATTGGCGGCTTCCAGGGCGAGTGCATAAACGGAGCCTGCATTGTTGACGGCACGCGCTTGCCCACCCTCTTCACGAACGGCGACGATGATATTTCCGCTCGCATCCTTGATCTGAGAAATCAGCACGGTAGTTCCTTTCAAAGACGTTATGACGCCTGCATCTCATGGAAGTGGCCGGAAACCGGCCACTCATGTCGTTCAATCTGTGGTAAACCGATCTTCGATCAGCCCTTGTTCTTGTTGTAAACGTCGAAGAACACGGCAGCCAAAAGCACGAGGCCCTTGACCATCTGCTGGAAGTCGATGCCGAGGCCGACAATCGACATACCATTGTTCATGACGCCCATGATGAAGGCACCGATGACTGCACCGGTGATCTTGCCAACGCCGCCGGAGGCCGAAGCACCGCCGATAAAGCAGGCCGCGATCACGTCCAGTTCGAAGCCCGCACCCGCCTTTGGCGTTGCCGAGTTCAAGCGTGTGGCGATGATCATACCGGCGAGACCGGCGAGAACGCCCATGTTCACGAAGGTCAGGAAGCTGAGGCGCTCGGTGTTGATACCGGAAAGCTTGGTCGCCTTTTCATTGCCACCCATCGCGTAGATGCGGCGGCCGATTGTCGTACGGCGTGTGACAAAGCTGTAAACGGCAATCAGAACCAGCATCACGATCAGCACGTTCGGCAGACCACGATATGTCGACAGCTGATAGCCGAGGAACAGGATCGCAGCAGCGATCAAAACGTTTTGAACCAGGAAGAAACCAAATGGCTCGACATCGATGCCGTGGCGCACATTGACCTGACGGCGACGAAGGCCGAGCACGAACAACGCAATCGTAATTGCAAGCGTAAGAACCATCGAGGTCGTGTTGAAGCCTTCGATACCGCCGATGTCTGGCAGGAAGCCTGTGCTGACCACCTGAAAATCGATCGGGAACGGGCCGATGTTCTTGCCGCCCAGAACGAACAGTGTCAGTCCGCGGAACACGAGCATGCCAGCAAGCGTCACGATGAAAGACGGAATTCGGTGATAGGCAATCCAATAGCCCTGCGCTGCGCCGATCAAACCGCCAACGCCAAGGCAGATCAACGCCGCCAGAAGAGGGTTCATTCCCCATTGCACAGTCAAAATGGCCGCAACCGCGCCGACAAAGGCAACGATGGAGCCGACCGAAAGGTCGATATGGCCCGCGACGATGACCAGCAACATGCCGAGCGACATGATGACGATGAACGAGTTCTGCAGGATCAGGTTCGTCAGGTTAACCGGGCGGAATAGGATGCCACCGGTGTAAAACTGGAAGAAAACCATGATGGCGACGAGCGCAATCAGCATGCCGTATTCCCGGATATTGGACCGGATATACGAGCCGACTGAGATGACGTTGCTTTCTTCGGTGGATGTGTTGGCCGAACTCATCAGTTCTTCTCCCCTGAGCGCATGATAGCGCGCATGATACTTTCCTGGCTCGCCTCTCCCTTCGGCAATTCCGCGACAATGCGTCCTTCGTTCATAACGTAGATGCGGTCACAATTGCCGAGCAGTTCAGGCATTTCCGATGAGATCATCAGAACACCTTTTCCTTCGGCGGCGAGCTGGTTGATAATGGTGTAGATTTCATATTTCGCACCGACGTCGATACCGCGCGTCGGTTCGTCCAGAATGAGAACGTCAGGGTTGGAGAACAACCATTTCGACAGCACGACCTTCTGCTGGTTGCCACCGGAAAGGTTGACCGTTTCCTGGAAAATTCCCGACGACCGGATGCGCAGACGCTTGCGAAAATCATTTGCGACCGACATTTCCTTGTGGTCATCGATAACGCTTGCAGACGACACACCAGCCAGATTGGCAAGCGTCGTGTTGTGCAAAATATTATCGTTGAGCACGAGACCCAGATGCTTACGGTCTTCGGTGACGTAAGCGAGACCAGCATCGATGGCTTTGCGAACGGTGCTGACATCCACTGGCTTGCCGTGGATCAGAACGTCGCCGGTGATCTTGTGACCATAGGACTTGCCGAACACGCTCATGGCGAACTCGGTGCGGCCGGCACCCATCAGACCAGCGATACCGACAACCTCGCCCTTGCGGACATTGATGTTGATGTCGTGAAGCATCTGGCGATCACGGTGCTGCTGGTGATAGGCGTTCCAGTTCTTCACTTCCAGAATGGTCTCGCCGATCGGCACGTCGCGTGGCGGATAACGGTCTTCGAGATCGCGGCCCACCATATTGCGGATGATGACGTCTTCGCTGATCTCTTCATTGTGACAGTCGAGCGTCTTCACCGTCATGCCGTCGCGCAGAACGGTGATCTGGTCTGCGACCTTGCGCACTTCGTTCAGCTTGTGCGTGATGATGATGGAGGTCAGGCCCTGCTTGCGGAACTCGATCAGCAGATTGAGAAGTGCTTCCGAATCGCTTTCGTTCAGCGACGCAGTTGGCTCGTCGAGGATGAGCAACTTCACGCTTTTCGACAGCGCCTTGGCGATTTCGACCAGCTGCTGCTTGCCCACACCGATGTCGGTGATCAGCGTTTCCGGCGATTCCTTCAGGCCGACTTTCTTCAAAAGCTCGCGCGTACGATTGAACGTCTGCTGCCAGCTGATGACGCCATTGGTGGCGATCTCGTTTCCGAGGAAAATATTTTCGGCGATCGACAGAAGCGGCACCAGTGCCAGCTCCTGGTGGATGATGATGATGCCGATTTCTTCGCTATCGTTGATAGCTTTGAAATTGCGCAGCTCACCTTCGTAATGAATTTCGCCTTCATAGGTGCCAGCGGGATAAACACCCGAAAGGACCTTCATGAGGGTCGACTTTCCAGCGCCATTTTCGCCAACGAGTGCGTGTATCTCACCTTGGCGAACCTTCAGGTTCACGTTCTCCAGCGCTTTCACGCCCGGGAACGTCTTGGTGATGTTCCGCATTTCGAGGATGGTATTGTCCATGTCAAAATCCAGCGCCGTACAGTCCGGCGTTCTTATGTGGAGAAGCGGGGATGGACATAACGCCCACCCCCGCCACGGTCATATAATCTTACTTGAGCTGATCTTCTTTGTAGTAACCGCCGTCAACGAGAACCTGCTTGTAGTTCTCCTTGGTAACAGCAACTGGCTTCAGCAGGTAGGAAGGAACGACCTTGACGCCATTTTCATAGGTCTTGGTGTCGTTGACTTCAGGCTCTTTGCCCTGCATCGCAGCGTTGACCATGCCAACAGTGACCTTAGCGAGTTCGCGTGTGTCCTTGAAGATCGTGGAATACTGTTCGCCAGCAATGATCGACTTGACGGAAGGAACTTCAGCGTCCTGACCGGAAACGACCGGCAGCGGCTGGTCCTTCGAGCCATAACCTACGCCCTTGAGCGAGGAGATGATGCCGATGGAGATACCATCGTAAGGCGACAGAACGGCATCAACCTTTGCGTCTGTGTAGTAAGCAGACAGAAGGTTGTCCATACGTGCCTGAGCTGTTGCTGGATCCCAACGCAGCGTACCGACCTTGTCCATGCCCATCTGGCCGGACTTCACGACGAGCTTGCCGCTGTCGATGTAAGGCTTGAGAACAGACATTGCGCCATCATAGAAGAAGAAGGCGTTGTTGTCGTCTGGCGAACCGCCGAACAGTTCGATGTTGAATGGACCCTTGCCATCCTTCAGGCCAAGCTTGTCAGCAATCGAAGTCGCCTGCAGAACGCCAACCTGGAAGTTGTCGAACGTGGCGTAGTAGCTGACGTCGCCGCTGTTGCGGATCAGGCGGTCATAAGCGATGACCTTGATGCCCTGCTGGCCAGCCTGCTTGAGAACGTCCGACAGCGTGGTGCCGTCGATGGACGCGATAACCAGGACCTTAACGCCCTTGGTGACCATGTTCTCGATCTGGGACAGCTGATTCGGAATGTCGTCGTCAGCATACTGAAGATCGGTTGTGTAACCGGCTTCCTGAAGCTGCTTGACGATGTTGTTACCATCATCGATCCAGCGTGCGGAGGACTTCGTTGGCATCGCAATGCCGACAGCGCCCTTGTCCTGCGCCCATACAGGCGAAGCAAATGCTGCAGCGCCGATGGCACAGGCTGCAAACAACGAAATGACTGATTTCATAAAACTCTCTCCCTTGAAACCCTTTTAGGCATCATACTCCACGATGCCCCGACAAATTCACGCCCGAGCGTAGGAGTCTAACTTACTCGAACGGATTGCAAACACAATCCGATCTTTCACCGCTCCTCCTCGGCACCGGCGCAAACTGTTCTGAATTCATATAACTGTCAAATACAATATAAGACTTTTCCTATATCATTTTTGATATATTAAATCGATATAATCCCATCAACCATTTTTTAATGCGGCAGAAACGGCACTTTATGGAACGAAATGGAACGAACAGTTTCGAATTTTTGTCGTTAACTGAAGACAACCCCCTGTTGCGCGCAGGGCTGAAAATGTCCCATTTGCGCATGCTTGTGACCATTGAAGAACACGGCCAGGTAAGTTCTGCGGCGGCAGCGCTCAATATGACCCAACCTGCCGCATCGCGCATGTTGTCCGAAATGGAGGCCATTGTTAAGAGCCCCTTATGCCAGCGCGCATCCCGTGGAGTGGTGCTGACGCAATTCGGTGAAGCCCTTGCAAAACGCGCAAAAAAAATTCTCCTCGAGTTGCGAGAAGCCAGCCGCGAACTGGCACAGATGAAATCCGGTAGCGGCGGATCGGTCTTTATCGGCTCGGTAACTGCGCCGGCGATCAGTCTGGTGGTGCCCGCGCTTCGCAAGGCGATGGACACATACCCCGGCATCGAGGTCAATGTGCAGGTTGAGACCAGCAACATTCTGGCCCGCGAGCTGCTCGCCGCCCGCCATGATTTCGTCATCGGCCGCATACCTGACGATATCGACCCCGCCCTCTTCAACGCCCATGAGATCGGCATCGAACGCGCCTGTCTTCTGGTGAGAAAGGACCATCCTCTCCTGCAAGCCGCGCCCGCGCAGCTGGAGGATTTGTCGGAGTACGACTGGGTGTTTCAGCCACCCGGCGCTCTGTTGAGGCGAACAATGGAAGACGTCTTCCTGTCGCAGGGCGTCGCCTTGCCACGCAATATCATCAATACCCCGTCGATCGTCCTGACGCTGGCCATCGTGACGCAAACCAACGCAATAGCGCCGATTGCCTTTGAAATGGCGCAGTTCGTTTCAGGCCAGCACTCGCCGATGGGCGATATCAGAATTCTCCCAACAGAGTTCGAGCTCAACGTCAAACCCTACAGCCTGATCGTCACCAAGGACCGCGCGTTGCCGCCGAGCGCCCAACTGCTCTACGATCTGGTGCTGGAAGAAAGCCTCAACCTGACCTGGACCTGACGACGCAAGCCAGGGGCCACGTTCGTGTGATCGAATCGACAGATCAACAGGAAAGTTTAGATGCTGTTCGGACAGTCCGTTTTTCAGTCAGTGGTGGAACGCCTCGAGCGTGAGGTGGAAGATAACCCACCGGTCGAAGAGACTGCATCCGCCGCCAGCATCAAAAGCTTCAGTGCCAGTCTCGTCTTCGACACCGCGACTCAAGACCCTGCAACGTCCAATCTTCCCCTTGATTCGTATCTCGGCTTTCTGGAAGAGCCATCACTACCGCCAGCCCCTGAACCAGAACAGATGCCAGCCTATCTGGAAAAAACATCACTCAGCGACGTCTCGGACGAACTGGCAATCGGGGAAAAGGACACCGTGGACAGTCTGAGTGAAAAGCGCCGCAGCTTCGCACGCCTCAATCATCCAGATGCGGTCAGTGCACAATTCCGGGATAACGCCAACCGGCGCATGACGGCGGCCAATCTGCTGATCGATCAGGCGATCCGGTTTCTCGAGAGGTAACTACGCTTCGTCAGGTGGGACGGATGCAGGTTCCTCGACCTCTTCCGGCGGTGGCTTGAAGGTGATCAGCAGAACATAGGCGGAATATACGGCGACACCGCCCACGACGGTCGCCCAGAAAATCTCGTGATTGACGAACTCGATGATGGCCCAGCCTGCACAAAACCCGACGATCAGCAGCCTGACCCACAGAGGCCGGTAGATGGGGTGGCTCGTATCGATGATCAGCATATCGTCTCCATTCAACGTGCCAGCGGCGCTTGAGATATCTGCGGCGCTGCCATGCCAGACATCACGATATCTCCGTCCAGACGAGACAATGCAAGCCCCATATGACCTTCGAAAACCAAAGTCTGCTCATCTGGCACGATTGTGATCTGTGGTACACCGCCAATCCGGATGGCATTTGTCTGCACCATGCCATCATGAATGCTGGCTTTCAGCAGGTCGAAGAAACGCGTCCCCGGTCCGGTCACGAAAACGGGCATATGGCCGTACAGGCTGAACAACCGTGAAAGTCCGTTCCCGAGCGCCAGCCCCGCTTGCCGAAAGGCAAAGGCCGCCATTCGGTTGCCGGAGCGGGCGGAAGCGGCGATCTTTTCCACCTCTGCAATGGGTACGAATTTCGCGGGGATCGTATTTGTTGGAACCTCGAAAGCCGAACGCAAAATTCCGTAGAACCCACAATAGGCCTCGACGCACCCCTTCGCACCGCAACGACACAGCGCTCCATCCGGCATATGCAGCATGTGCCCAAAATTGGGTGCAACGACATCGGCGCGCTCATTATCACGCTCCCGCGCGACACCAAGACCGATGCTATGCCCCAATGACAAAGCTGCGAGCGTACCCGTCTGCCCCGTTTCCTGGCGTGTACGAACCCAGAGCGCTTCTGCTGCCAGTAGCGTTTCGTTGTACAGGTAGATCCGCGCCTGGAAGTGAGAAGACAGCACCTCGCGAAACTCCACCTGTACCTCCCCCAAAACGGGGGACCAGACCAGGGTAGCACTGGCGGGATCGACCAACCCTTTGCTGCTGATGGATATGTGCAACACGTCGCTAGCGGCAATCTTGGAACGGCGGGCGAGCCTAAGCAGGCCGTCGAGAACCACTCGACCGAAATCAGCGCCTGTATCAGCGGCCCTGCCCTCTACGAAGCGGTCCATCAGCGTACCGGTGAAGTCTACCAGCGAATATTGAACCGCATCGGAGGATATGACGACCACCGCGACATAGCCAAAGCGCCGGTTTGGCTGAAACAGCACCCTGGGGCGCCCCCTGCCCGAGGACGCCTGTTGCTCTGTTCGCTTGATGAGCTCGACGCGCTCCAGCTCGGCGGTGATGACAGATACGGTTGCCGAGGCAAGCCCGGTCAATGCGGCAAGGTCTGTGTGCGAAAGGTCGCCATGGCGGCGCAGGGCGGTCAGTGTGCGTAGACTGTTTTGTTGTCGCACCAGCTCTGTGCTTGCTATGGCCGACATCGCTCTCCGTTTCCTCCGCCTGTTTTCACCGCCATAAACCTTGTTGGACCAAGCCGCAACCAAGGCCACGAAAGCCACTGGTACCGCCTGTTGACAGTCTTAGGATTCTCTGACATTTAATTTCTCGACTGTCGAGAAAAAATGCTTTTGGCGTTGCTCGGCAGGTTTTCAGGCGATCGCAGGGCATGGAGGTGCCTTAGCGTTTCGTCGTTACCCGGGAGGACATCATGAATTCATTTGCCAAGTTGTTGGCGGGTACAGCCGTACTCGTTTCTCTGCATACGGTGGCCGTTGCTGCCGATCTCGTTGTCGGCGTGTCGTGGTCGAACTTCCAGGAAGAGCGTTGGAAGACCGACGAAGCCGCCATCAAGGACGCGCTGAAAGCATCCGGTGCGAAATACATTTCCGCAGATGCACAGACATCCGCCGCAAAGCAGCTGACCGACATCGAAAGCCTTATTGCGCAGGGTGCCAATGCACTTATCGTGCTTGCGCAGGATTCCAGCGCGATTGGGCCTGCCATCGAGAAGGCCAACGCCGAAGGCATTCCTGTCGTCGGTTATGACCGCCTGATCGAAAACCCCAGCACCTACTACATTACCTTCGACAACAAGGAAGTCGGCCGTTTGCAGGCCAAGGAAGTCTTTAAGATCAAGCCGACGGGCAATTACGTCTTCATCAAGGGCGGCTCGACAGACCCGAACGCCAACTTCGTCTTCTCCGGCCAGATGGAAGTGCTGAAAGACGCCATCGCGTCCGGCAAGATCAAGAATGTCGGCGAAGCCTATACCGACGGCTGGAAGCCGGAAATCGCCCAGAAGAACATGGAGCAGTTCCTGACCGCCAACAACAACAAGGTCGATGCAGTCGTCTCGTCCAATGACGGCATGGCGGGCGGCGTGGTTGCAGCCCTTGAGGCGCAGGGTCTTGCCGGTTCTGTCCCGGTCTCCGGTCAGGATGGCGACAAGGCGGCGCTGAACCGCGTCGCACTCGGCACCCAGACGGTATCGGTGTGGAAAGACAGCCGTAAGCTGGGCAAGAAAGCGGGCGAAGTTGCCGTTGCACTGGCCAAGGGTACGAAGATGGAATCGCTTGAAGGCACCATCAAATTCAAGGGCGGCACCAATGGTGTGGAAATGAGCTCATACTTCCTGGAGCCACAGGCCATAACCAAGGACAATCTGAACGTTGTTCTCGATGCCAAATGGATCACCAAGAGCGAACTTTGCCAGGGCGTGAAGGCTGGCACTGCCGCCGCTTGCAAATAAAGCCGTAACAGGCCGCTGCGAGGAAGAGCTCAAGGGCCTCACTTCGCAGCGATCCGGTTTACGCCGCAGGGTTTGCCCGACGGCGTAAACCGGATGTGCAAGGCATGATACTATTTCAGGGAGTTGAAAGACTATGGCGGAACAAACCATTGCCGCACCGTCGCCCGGTGTACAGACACAGCGGGGAAACCCGTTGCGCCGTTTCTTGAACGCGACGGAAATAGACACCCGGCTGCTGGGCATGGTGATTGCACTCTTCGCGATCTGGGTTGGTTTTGAAATTCTGTCGGGCGGCCTGTTCCTGACATCACGCAATCTCTGGAACCTCTCGGTGCAGGCTGCATCCGTTTCGGTCATGGCCACCGGCATGGTGCTTGTCATCGTCACCCGCAATATCGACCTGTCTGTCGGGTCTATCCTCGGCTTCGTCGGCATGATCATGGCCGTGACACAGACGCGGTTTTTGCCCGGCTGGCTCGGCTACGACCACCCCATGTCGTGGATGGTGGCCTTGAGCGTCGGCATCGCACTGGGTGCCGCGATCGGCGCATTTCAGGGTGTCATCATCGCTTTTATGAACGTGCCGTCCTTCATCGTTACGCTCGGTGGCCTTCTGGTGTGGCGCGGAGCCGCCTGGATGGTGACCAGCGGCGCAACGGTTGCGCCTATGGATACCCGCTTCCGCCTGATGGGTGGCGGTGCCGATGGCTCCATCGGTGCCACGGCAAGCTGGGTCGTCGGCATCATCGCCTGCGTCCTCATCGTTTTATCCATCCTCAATTCGCGAAGACAGCGCAAACGGTTCGGCTTTCCACTGAAGCCTGTTTGGGCCGAGTATTTTATGGGCCTGATCGGCTGTGGCATCGTGCTTGGCTCGGTGAAGGTTCTGAACAGCTATTACATGCCCACCAATCTCGCCCGCAAATATGCCGAGGCCAATAATATGGCATGGCCGGATGCGGGGCTGGAGATATCCCTCGGCATCGCGATACCGGTGCTGATTGCCCTTGGCATCGCCATCGTCATGAACTTCATTACCAACCGCACTCGCTTCGGCCGTTACGTCTTTGCTATCGGCGGCAACCCGGAGGCCGCTGTCCTGGCCGGTATCAAGACACGCTGGGTCACGGTCAGGATTTTTGCGCTGATGGGCGCTCTCTGCGCCATAGCGGCGGCCATCTCCACAGCTCGCCTCAATGCGGCAACCAATGCGCAAGGCACGCTGGACGAGCTTTACACCATCGCCGCAGCCGTCATCGGCGGCACCTCGCTCGCTGGCGGTGCTGGCACCATAGCCGGTGCCATTCTGGGTGCAGTCGTCATGCAATCGCTCAATTCCGGCATGGTGCTTCTGGGAATGGATACGCCATTGCAGAGCATTGTCATCGGCATCGTGCTCGTCATGGCCGTATGGCTGGACACCGTTTATCGCGCCAGAGCCAAATAATAAAAAGAGGAGTTTCCGATATGACGGACCAATCCACTCCGCTTGTGGAAATGCGCAATATTTCCATCTCGTTCGGCGGCATCCACGCCGTGGAAAACGCCTCGGTCGATCTTCACCCCGGTGAGGTCGTGGCGCTGCTAGGCCACAACGGCGCAGGCAAATCGACACTGATCAAAGTCCTGTCTGGCGCTTACCGTCGCGACGGTGGCGAAATCCTGATCAATGGTGAAGAAGTCGATATCCGCAATCCGCGCGATGCCAAGAAATACGGCATCGAAACCATCTACCAGACACTGGCCGTCGCAGATAATGTCGATGCTGCCGCCAATCTTTATCTCGGCCGCGAGCTGCGCACTCCCTGGGGCACGCTGGATGATGTGGCCATGGAAGCTTCCGCCCGTGAGGTGATGGGCCGCCTCAACCCCAACTTCAAGCGCTTCAAGGAGCCGGTGAAAGCGCTTTCCGGCGGCCAGCGCCAATCTGTCGCCATTGCCCGCGTGATTCTCTTCGATGCGCGCATTCTCATCATGGATGAGCCAACGGCAGCATTAGGTCCACAAGAAACTGCTCAGGTCGGCGATCTCGTCAAGGAACTGAAGAAAGAGGGCATCGGCATCTTCCTCATCAGCCATGACATCCACGATGTCTTCGATCTCGCAGACCGGGTTTTCGTCATGAAGAACGGCAAAGTGGTCGGCCACGCCAGAACGCAGGATGTTACCAAGGACGAAGTGCTGGGTATGATCATTCTTGGCAAGGTACCGCCGGGCGCAACGGCAGGCCCCGGCGCTATGAAAATGTGAGAACGCGAAAAGCAAAAAAAGGTGCGGCAGAACCGCACCTTTTATCTTAGAAACTTTGCAAGGAGCCGCTGTTGATCAGTCCTGAATACGGCGCAGAAGGCCAACCAACTGGTCACGCGCTTTCTCGCCACCGAGACGATCGATCAACTTGGCTTCGTGACTTTTCCATATCTGGGAAATCTCTTCCAGAACGGAACGACCTTCGTCAGTCATCTCAATATAGTGGACACGGCGGTCGGAATCGGAACGGCGTCTTTGCAGAAGCCCCTTATCCTCGAGACCATCGATAATGGCCACGAAGTTGGCACGCTGAATTCCCAGCGCTTCGGCCACATCGCTCTGCTTCAAGCCGGTATTGTTGGCGACGACGATCAAAACTGAAAAATCAGCGGGTCGAAGTCCGAATTCGAACAGGCTCTCGTTAAACTCGCTCACAACCGATAGCTGAGCACGTCGCAGCCGATAAACAACAGCTTCGGATAGGATAGAATAATCAATTTCACCTTTGGAAACCAGTGGCGCTTCCTCAGCCTCCACATAGGCCATCTTACCTCTGCCATGCTCGAATGCGAGACCTATCGTCATATCTGTCCCCTTTGATTCGCCTTTGAATTATTCTCAAATTACCCAATTATGTTTATTAGAACAAGGTTTAATAATAGATAAAGCAAAGATATAAAGTTTTGCCCCGTGACTTATCAGTGTCGTCTCAAGTTAGCGCAAACATAGCAGAGCCTGCATATCTGTCTCCGCATTTAACGAGCCGTTCCCTAAGAAATCCGCATCTCCGACGGGAAGCCAAATGATTTATACGCAGATCAAACGACGAAAGATGGAATAGACAACCGTCAAAAAATACTCAAAATTTCATCGTCGGAATTTTTTATTGTTCAATTTTTGAGCGAGAAAAACCAATATTTAAACATGAATTTCTGCATAACCGCAGCTTCACAGAACACCATATCAATTTTACGCATTGATGCGAAAGACAAGCTGGGTTAAGAACCAATCGCCGCCAGATGCGATTCATCGCACACACGGATGCACCCGTAGCTCAGCTGGATAGAGTGTTGGATTCCGATTCCAAAGGTCACAGGTTCGAATCCTGTCGGGTGCGCCATATTTTTCTACTGCCCGTCAGGAACAATCCACCAGAAAAGCTGGACGAGATCTCGCCACGTTCTGACCATATCGCCCCACGCCTCGACGGCTTGTCCATAGGCATAAATTGCCAAAAGCGTAACAGCGAGCAATACCAGCCACGGCCAGAAGGCGCGTCCTCGTCGCTGTTTTTCTCCCGAAGGGTCTTCTTGCCCGTTCAATTGCAAATCCCATCTTCCGTCAGTCTCGGCACCTAACGTGAAAACCGAAGGGCCTGCAACTCGATAAAAAGTCTTGTTGACTCATTCAATATTGAGAACATAAGTAGAACGAAATTGGCACCGGGGCGGGTATTCCACCGACTATGCGGCATTGAGGCTCTGAAAAATGGAGATTGAAAACGTGCACCCGGAGATAACCAAAGCCGTCAACGATGTGGCTGAATACATTTTGCAATGCCATGACGGAGACGCCACGGCCGCTATCGAAGCGATGCAGGAAGAGATCGAACACCTGCAGCACCAGCTCAGTCTGGCCGTTGTGGCGATGGGCCGGGGCTATACGAGGGGCTGGGTTCCGAGTGAAGCGCGCGATGGCGTATGACCATCTGCCGAAGCTATCGTCAAAAAACGACATACCCGTTGCGCCACTACAAGGGTATCTTCGCAAGCCCCTTGACCAATATCGGCCCTGTTGGCCTGCCCGTTGGCGAGCCGCCTGTTTGCTCCAGCGTGATTTCGTAGAGTTGTTTATCCTTGGGCCTCGGAAGCGACGGCGTTGCGAGTTTGGCGGAGCGGTGTTCGTTCAGCAGTCCGAGGGAGACAGGGCCGGTTTCCTGGTTGGGAAGGGTCCAGACCTGCATGGTTTTTCCCTCTGGCACAACGAAGTCGGCGAGCAGACGGATGCTGGCCTGTTCGTTGCTGAAATCCTCGACGATCGCCTGGGGTTCGCCCGCATCGTTCAGCAAAATCGCGATGACGACCGGGTCCACCTTGCGCATCAGCGACCAGCCGAGACCTGCGGTGAGCAACAGCGATGCAGCCAGAGACGCAACGGCTGTTCGCTTCCAGACGTGGAGACGGTTGTCGTTGGATGGGGTAGGATGCACGGGGGCATTCTGCTGTTCTTGATTGCCACTCAAATCGGCATCGATCCGCTGCCAGAGCGACGCGCTCGGTATGGCTTCTTCCACGGATAGATCGAGCGGCAGAAAGCGTTCGCGGCTCGTGGCGATGGCATCGCGCAGTTCGCCGTCCTTATGGCTTTCGGTCTCCACGCGTCGACTTTCGTCGTCATCGAGAAGGCCGAGGACATATTCGTCCGCCACGCGGGCCATGTCTTCCCTTGATATCGTCATGCCATGCACTCCCGAAGCGAAGAAAGGCCGCGTCGTATCCACGATTTCGTCGTTCCCAGCGGCACTTTCAGCCGACCAGCAATTTCCCCGTGCGTATAACCGCCCACATAGGCCATGAGAATGCCGCGACGTCTGGTTTCATCCAGGGTGGAAAGGCAATCGCGAAGCCTGCTGCTCTGATCCAGCCGGTGCCAGGATGTCATGATGTGTTCGACGTGCTGCGCTTCCTGCAGCGTATCCAGACGGTCGTCGGCCACCAGATCCTCGCGCTTGCCATCCCTGAGCATGTTGAGTGCACGGTTACGCACGATGGCGTAAATCCAGCCGCGCGCGGAGCCGCGTTCCGGCGCATATTGAGATGCGTTTTTCCAGATGCGGATAAAGGCTTCCTGAACGACTTCTTCGGCCAGATCGCGTCTGCGCACGATGCGTTCAGCCACGGCAATCAACCGCCCGGCCTCCTTGTCGAAGATCAACCGCAAGCCGTTTCGATCTCCCCTGGCACATGCGTGAAGCGCTGCGCCAAAATCGTCTGCTTGTGTCTGCTTCACGTCCAAAGAGGCTCTCCCGATGACCACATCGTTTCAGAAATCATACACATGAAAGAGGGGCATGGATGCAAATCACAAAAAAATTTTAGACCGCTGCATCCAAACGACCCTCCCCATGTGTCTAACCTTCAAGAGTGATGGAAAGCATCTTGCTGGCCACCTCTTGAAACAGATCAAACACGGGAGAAAGATATGACCATCCTTCGCACAGCATCGATTGCCTCTGCCCTGCTTGCAGCAACCGCTACCTTTGCCTCGGCAGCACCTGTTCTGGGCCTGACCGGCGACAAGACACTCGTCATGTTCGATACCGAAAAACCTGCCGTCACGAAGACCATGGACGTCACCGGCGTCGACAAACTGGTCGGCATCGATTTTCGTCCCGGCAACAAGACCGTCATCGGCGTAACACCAGATAACACCATAGTTTCGATCAACCTCGAAACAGGTGCCGCCACCGAAGTTGCGAAAATGGACAAGCCTTTGGCCATGACCCAGGCTCCTGTCATCGTGGACTTCAACCCGATGGCAGACCGCCTTCGCTACATGACCGGCACCACCAACCACCGCGTACACCCGGATACGGGTGCCGTAACGGTTGATGGTACGCTGGCCTATGAAGACGGCGACATGCACAAGGGTGAAACACCGAACGTGGTGGCTGCTGCCTATACCAACTCCTATGGCAAGCCTGAAAAGACAGCGATGTACAACATCGATGCCACCATTGGTGCCCTGGTTCAGCAGACGAAGCCAAATGATGGGACGCTGAAGGCCATCGGCAAGCTTGGCATCGATGGCAAGCCCGCAACCTATGCCTTCGACATCCAGACGACTGCGGAAGGCAAGAACACCGCATGGCTGGCCGCAGACAAGACGCTCTACACCGTCGATCTGGAAACCGGCAAGGCAACGAAGGTGGCTGATGTGACCGGCGTCGAAACGCCTATCCGCGCTATCGCCGTTCTCCCTGCCGTGTAAGCTGGCGGAGCTATGACTGGCCGGTTCAGACCGGCCAGTTTTCTTTACTTGCCGTCATTGGCGATTTTGGCTTCCAGCGTTTTCGCGATAGCCTTCAGATTACGTTTTTTACCAGCGATTTTTTCGATTGCGGCAACGGCCAGATCACTCGCCACATAATCCGATTTATGTCCGAGATTATGCACGACGATAAGCTCTGCACCGCTGATGTCCCGCGCCAGATGGCGTGAGTGGATTTCGGTCGAAACCACCTTGTCGGCGTCGCCGGCGATGATGACAGTCGGTGCCTTTATAGTGCGAAATCCGGCAGAGGCTGTTTTAGCCCAGGCATTGAGACCCGCGACCTCCTGCGCATTGTGGCGAAAAGCCACGGGGCGCAAGGCCTGATAGGCTTTCGTTTTGGATATGTAATCCGCAGGCCGTGGATTGGGCGCAAAAACGGACTTCACCGCACCGTCGATCACCAGAGCACCGGCGGCGGGCGCAATCAGCGTGCTGAACAGTACGCCAGCCACCGGCACACTGGCCGCATCGTAATACCAGGAAACGCCGCCCGGCCATGGGTAGAGTGCCGGGGATAAAAACACCAATCCCTCGACCATGTCCTTATGCCGCATGGCGAAAGCCGCCGTTATCGCTCCACCGAAGGAATGCCCGACGATAATCGCCTTGCGGATGCCGCGCTTTTTCATCAGCCGCGCAATGGCGTCTGCCTGCGCATCTGGCTGGATATTGTCTTTAGGTCCGATATCGGAGCGTCCGTGACCGGGCCTGTCGACGAACAACAGTGTCGCCTTGCCTTCCAGCTTGTCGCGGAAGGTATACATGGGGTCATAAAGGCTGGTGCTGGCACCGTGGATGAAAATGATGGGCGGAAGCGTCGCGCCTTTTTTCGCGGGCAAAAGGACGCTGTTGAGCTTGAAGCCACCAACATCGATTTTGACTTCGCCGGACGTGAGTGCGCTATCGATTTTTTCAGAAGCCAAAGCGCTTCCCCCAAGCATCATCGCGAAGACGATACCACACATACCAACGAGATAAGATGCCATGATGATCCTGCAAGGAGTAGAAAACTGTATGGGCTAGGATATCTAGCGGACGATGCGCCCGCTCACTTTTTCAGTCACCCAGTGTCCAGCACAGGCTGAAATGGCAGACAGCAGAGAACCCCAGATCAGATCTGCAACCGTCAACGTCGTAGACCAGTTGGCCAAGGTTGCCTGGTTGGTGAGATCGTAGGTGCCGTAAGCCATGAAACCCAACAGGCCGCCATAAAGAAACGATGTGCCGAATTTGGCGGTGACCAGACCGGGGCGTACCGCAAAGAAGGTGAGGCCAGCCGCATACATAAAGTAGAACAACAAGGCAGGCATCAGGCGAAACTCCGCCGCCAGCATGTCGCCGAGTGCAGGTCTGTAGAGCACATTTGCCATGACGCTGAGCCAGACAAAGTCAATCGCGACGAAGACGACCAAAGTCGAGATGTAGGCAACCACACGTTTTTTCATTCCAAACCCAGCCTTTCCAATCATTACTGTATGCGAGACCAGTCGACGCCCTTGCAGATGATGCCTGCCAGAACACAGCCCTTGGTCGTCATCGTATCGCCCTTGACCGAAACGGTCAGTTTGTAGGTGAGGTCACGCTGTGGATCGAACGCGGTCCCGGCATATTCACCGTCAGAGGTCGGCTTGATGCTCATCACCAGCCGGTCGCCGGTCTTTTCTTTCGGCGTGCCGGGTTTGATCCAAGTGTTGGTCGCGCAGATGTCAGAACCGCAGGGCGCGATCTGCACTTTCGCGTTGCCATCACCGCGCGCCCACTGGCCGTTAATGTCGGCAGCGGAAGCACTCCCTGCGCAAGCGAGTACAATGCAGGCTGCGTATTTCACTATGGCTTTCATGACAGTTTCCTCCACCGCGATGCATTGGCATCGGCTTTTGCAGAGTAGAACGGTCGAAACGCCAATTTGGATCACTTGTCGTCGTCGGATCATTTTTACGCAGACATGAAAACCAAATCGGTCGCCTCACCGTAGTCTATGAAAAAGCACAGCGATTTGATGGGAAGACCCTTGCGATGAATTATGGACTGCTGATCGTGATCGCCATCGGCCTTAGTCTGGCAATGACAGCGGCTTGGGCCATCCAGAGAAAAACCGGTGCCAGCGGCTGGATCGATACGATCTGGTCTTTTGCGATCGGCATCGGCGGTCTTGCCGTCATCGTGGCGGCAGACGGTACGTTCGAGCGGCGCGTCGCTGCTTTCCTGATTGTCGCGATTTGGTCGATCCGGCTTGGAAGCCACATCGGTTCGCGCACAAAAGGTGGTGGCGAGGACCCGCGCTACGCCAAACTGGTCGAGGAATGGGGCACCAAAGCAAGCCGCCGTCTGTTTCAGTTTCTGCAAATCCAAGCACTGGCAGGGTTCATTCTCGTGCTTGCAGTCTATGTTGCGGCGTCGAACGGCTCACAATTCCCGGGCATTCTGGATATCGCAGGCATCATCGTAGCCGTGGTGGCTTTGGGTGGCGAAGCCCTGTCAGACCGTCAGCTTGCACATTTTCGCAAGAAGCCGGAGGCGAAGACTGAAATCTGTGAAGAAGGCCTCTGGCGTTATTCGCGCCATCCCAATTACTTCTTTGAATGGCTGTTCTGGTGTGCGTGGCCGTTGCTGGCGCTGACGGGTTCGTCGCCATGGAGCTGGGCAGCGCTGCTCGCCCCTGCCCTCATGTACTGGCTGCTGGTTCATGCGTCGGGCATTCCCCCGCTTGAGGAGCATATGCTGCGGTCGCGGGGCGAAAAATTTCGCTCGCTTCAGCGTCGCGTCAACGCATTTTTTCCCGGACCGAGAAAAGAGGAGGAATAACCATGAACATGCTGGCTTTTGCCATCAACACCGCCGAAAGAGCACCGTTTTCCGACAGCTTGACGCTGGCTGGCATCGATTTCCTGTGCGCTCGGACGAAACGCAAAATGGAAAGAGTATCGCACGACGAAGAGCTGGCTTTCGCGCGCGACATGGCGGATTTTCCCGTCGCGATCCACACGGATGAGGCCAACCGCCAGCATTACGAGGTGCCGGCAGAGTTCTTCTCGCTGGTGCTCGGCGCGCAGCGAAAATACTCCTGCTGCTATTATCCCAGCGCCACCACCACGCTGGATGATGCCGAAACAGCGGCTTTGGCAGAAACGGTCAAACATGCCGATCTCTCTGATGGAATGGACATTCTGGAACTGGGCTGCGGCTGGGGTTCGCTGTCGCTCTACATGGCCCGCCAGTTTCCGAATTCCCGCATCACCTCGGTCTCCAATTCGGCATCTCAGCGCGCCTACATTGTCAGCCAAGCGGAAAGCCAGGGCATTCACAACCTGACGATCATCACTGCAGACATGAATGATTTTGCGCCATCCGGCAGCTTCGACCGTGTCGTTTCAGTGGAGATGTTCGAGCACATGTCGAACTGGCGTGCGCTGATGGAGCGGACACGAAACTGGTTGAAGGACGACGGCAAGCTTTTCATTCACGTCTTCACCCACAAGGACCGGTCCTATCGTTTCGACCAGAACGATCCGGCGGACTGGATTGCCCACCACTTTTTCACCGGCGGCATCATGCCCGCACATGATCTGCCGCACCGCTTTGAGGACATCTACAATGTCGAGGCCGAATGGCGATGGTCTGGAGATCATTACCGACGCACGGCAATGGACTGGCTCACAAATTTCGACCGCGAATCCGCACGCATCACGCCGATACTGCAGCAAGTATACGGCCCTGACGCAAACCTCTGGCGTCGCCGCTGGCGCTTGTTCTTCCTGGCAACGGCCGGGCTGTTTGGCCATGATAAGGGCGCAATCTGGGGCGTTGGCCACTATCTGCTCTCGCCCGTGAGAAGCTGACGCATGACAAGCAAGGATAGAACGCATGATCCTCTGACGGCGGCGACACTGACCGTCGCCTGGGTCATCATTCTCAACAAGCCGTTCTATCCTCTGTCCATCTGGTGGCGGGTTGGAGACGGTGTCGAGGCATCGCTGATCAGCGTTGTCTCGATGTTTTTCTTTCTCGCCATTCCACTCCTTGCCCGCAGATCGGCGCTTGCTGCGCGGGTCGCATTACCGCTGATTGGCACCATCGATACGATTTTCGAGACCAAGCTGTTTGGCACCGCTGCGGGCACTGAGCTGTTTTTCGCAGCCTGCATCATGCTCGTGGCCCTATCGTTCCGGACGCGCGAAAGATACTGGCAAATCGGCATGACCGGCGTGGTCTTTGCAGGCTTCCTGTTCACCCGCTATCTGATTGGCGATGCGCTCCACATCTGGAGCGCGCCTGACCTGGCCAAGCTTTTCAACCTCAACGCCTTCGCGGTGGCCTGTCTCACGGCCTTCATCGCGCTTCGCTATGCGGGCATCAGCCGGGCAGATCACTCCTCCGGCACAAGACCGTCATAGACTTCCAGAAGTGCGGCGGAAATGGCCGCACCCAGATTGTTGGCGGCTTCGCGGATCGCATCCTGATTCCCATCCCGTGACGCTATCGCAAGTTCGGACCCTTCCTCTGCGATAATGGCCTTGGCACGCTCAATTGCCCAAAGACCGAAATCACCTCGATTATCGATCGATACAGTGTCCATGTGACCCACTTCCCATTAAAATTACCGATTACGACACCGGCTTGATATATGGCGGATCACCGCGAACTGTCAAAACTTGAGAGATCATTGCCGATCGGGTACCAACCAGAAGCATATCGAAATTGGGGATCAATGCGGCGCTTTTTGCGTTAAGTCTGCGATCTCTTTGATCGAAGTAGCATGGAACGACCCGGAATAAGGAAGCATTTGACATGAGCCTGAAGTTTGGAACAAGCGGTCTTCGCGGACTTTCGCAGGATTTAAAAGGCAAGGCATCCGCCATATATGCCACGGCCTTCGCGCGACATCTTCTCACTTCTGGACAAGCAAAAGCTGGCGATCCTATTCTGATCGGGCAGGACTTCAGAGACTCAAGCCCAGCGATTGCGCAGACCTGCATCGGCGCACTCGCAGCAGCAGGTCTGAAGCCCATCGATTGCGGCGCGCTGCCAACACCGGCACTGGCGCTTTACAGCCTGTCCCTCAAGGCAGCGGCACTGATGATCACAGGTTCCCACATTCCCGCAGATCGCAACGGCATCAAATTCTACCGCCCGGATGGCGAGATCGACAAACAGGACGAAACCGCGATTGCAGACCTCGCCAAGACGGTAGAGGTGGAAAATATCTCCGTAACATCTGCCTTGGCGGAAAACCGTGCGGATCAAGCCAATGCATTCTTCTTCGAACGGAACGCATCCCTTCTCCCTGACAACTCACTGTCCGGCCTCAAGATTGGCGTTTACCAGCACAGCACGGTAGCCCGTGACGCTTTCGTGGACGTTCTGAAGCATTATGGCGCAGATGTTCTGTCGCTTGGTCGCTCTGAAACATTCATTCCAGTAGACACGGAAGCAGTCTCTGCCGACACTTTGGAGAAGCTCAAGACATGGTCCACTGAGCACAAGCTCGATGCCATCATTTCCGCTGATGGTGACGGCGACCGCCCCTTGCTGGCGGATGAGCATGGCGTTCCCTTGCGCGGCGATCTGCTCGGTCTCATTACTGCGAATTTCTTGAAAGCGGATGTCGTCGTCACACCCGTCACCTCCAATTCCGGCATCGAAAGCAGCGGCGATTTCGAGGTTCTGCGCACCAAAGTCGGATCGCCCTTCGTGATTGCGGGCATGGAAGAGGCTCTATCAAAGGGCAATAAGGGCGTGATCGGCTTCGAAGCCAATGGGGGTTTTCTGACGGCGTCGCCCTTCACACTGAATGGCAAGACGGTTTCCGCCCTGCCGACCCGTGATTGCTTCCTGCCTCTGCTCGCGGCCTTGAAACTCGCAGCCGAACAGAACAAACCGCTGTCCGAGATCGCCGCTGCCTACAAGCTTCCCGTCGCGGCAGCAGACCGCCTGCAAGATTTTGCACAGGAAAAAAGCGCTGCGCTTATGGAGCATCTGCGCTCGTCATCGACAAATCTCGAAAACTTCCTCAAGCCCGTCGGTACTGTCAAAGAGACCAGCGATATCGATGGCCTGCGGGTCACGCTCAGCAACGGCAACACCATCCACTTCCGCCCCTCCGGCAATGCCCCGGAGATGCGCTGCTATGTGGAGGCCGCAAGTGAAGATGAAGCAAACGCGCTGTTGAACAAAGGGCTCGATCTCATCCGCAATTTCGGCTGAAATCTCTTTCAGGTGCTGCGAAGCGAATTGCCGCACCTGCCCTTTGCTGTTGCGCTTTTTGCCATGAAGCGGCAAAACCGACAGGAAATGGAGACTGCACGCGGTGTCGGACAAAACCATCACGCTTTATGAGGCCATCGGCGGTGAGACCACCGTCCGTGCACTGACCAGGCGTTTTTACGAATTGATGGATACTCTGCCGGAAGCCGCGCGCTGCCGCGCCATCCATCCATCGGACCTTTGCGGCAGCGAAAGCAAATTTACCGATTATCTGCTCGGCTATCTCGGTGGACCACCTGTTTACGTCGAAAAATATGGTCATCCCATGCTAAGGCGGCGGCATTTCGTTGCCCCCATCGGCGCTGCGGAACGTGACGAATGGTTGCTGTGCTTCCGCCGGGCCATGGACGAGACCATCGACAATCCCAAGCTTCGTGACATCATCTGGACGCCGATAGAACGTCTGGCATTCCACATGCAAAATCAGGAAGACACCGCATCATGAGCAAGAGTTGGCTGCGTCCGACGAGCCTTTTCCTCTCCGGCCTTATGGGTGCAGGCGGCGTAGCGCTGGCAGCGGCGGCGACGCATACGGGTGCGACGCAGTTGCTGGGCAACGCATCCACCATGTGCCTTGCCCATGCGCCCATTCTTCTGGGCCTCTACGTGGGCTGGGAGCGTATTAAAACCGCAGCACCGGCAGCAATCCTGCTCGGTCTCGGAACCATGCTTTTCGCAGGCGACCTCGTCTCACGCCATTTCACCGGCAACGGTGCCTTCCCGATGGCCGCACCTATTGGTGGCCTTGGGATGATTCTCGGCTGGGTCGCGCTGGCAGCCGCCGCTTTTTTCAAAACGGCGCGCCAGTAGCCTATCAATTGGCAGCGGCGCGGTCGTTCATCGTCTGAAGCGCCCGCTCCAGGCTGGATTTGCTGCCATTGCGCAGCGGAATGAAGGTCTTGCCAAACTTCTTGCAGCCGGACTTTACCCGCAGGCAGGCATCATGGCTGATACAGTCGATGGGGCAAAACACGCAATCCACCGATGGAAGCAGCGTATCGATACGCGAAACCGCTTCACGCAGGCCGCCATCGTGGTGGATAAGCTCGGCGTCGAAGTTGCTGGCAATCTGGCGAAGATGGGCAACCTGACAGTCACGTCCGCCGACATAGAGGAAGCTTCTCGGCCCGGCGGGGGCAGCGACGTGTGCGACGGGTTGCGATGCCTGCTGCGGACGATTGTCCCGCTTGCCGTTTCGCTCCGCCTTCTTCTTGTCCTTGCGCGCCATGCCTTACCTCATCATCAAAAAACACCACCTGTGCGATCAGGCTGGGTGCACGATAATAAAGATGAGTTTTAGAGTAAAGTATAAAGTTGATTATTTATATCATGTTTTTCGCAAAGGCACAGGATTTATCCCCAGACCACCCATGAAGAGTTGCTCGAGGAAGCGGGCGGCATCCTCAAAGCGCCCCTCACCGGCGTTGCCTTCGCCTAAGACAGAACGAACCTGCACGTCGAAATCGGCATAATGCTGGGTCGTTGCCCATATCGAGAAAATCAGATGATAGGGATCGCAAGCTGCGATTCGTCCCGCCTTCGCCCAGGCCCTGATCACCTCTGCCTTCTCATCCACCAACTGCTTCAGCGGCCCCTTCAACTCGTCTTCCACATGCGGCGCGCCCTGCAACACCTCATTCGCAAACAGCCTGCTTTCGCGCGGATAGTCCCTCGCCATCTCCAGCTTGCGGCGAAGATAGGAGCGGATTTCCGTTTCGGGATTACCGGTGGCATCGAAGGCGCGAAGCGGATCCAGCCACGTGTCCAGCACGCGCTCGATCAGCGCCCGGTGCATCGCCTCCTTGGTGCGAAAATAATAGAGCACGTTCGGTTTTGACATGCCCGCCACCTCGGCAATCTGATCGATCGTCGTGCCGCGAAAACCGTTTGCCGAAAAGACATCGAGAGCAGCCTCGAGAATGGTCTCCTCTTTCTCTTCCTGTATCCGCGTTCGCTTTTGTGTCTTCGCCGCTCTGGGTATGGGCATGAAGGGGTCTCTGTCTGTTTTTGATGCATTATTCGGGCAAGATGGGCAAAAAATAATCGATGATCAAAGCTCAATCGAAAATACCGCTTTACACGGCAAAAATCCCTCGGTTTCTTTTAAGTGCCAAAGCTGAATTTCACAATGTTTACCAGTCGGTCAAATTATTGGTGGTCGATTTCCAAAAGCATTTCGCCGCATCCTAATGGAACGGCACGCCCCTTGCATCATGACGATCAAAACAGGTGAGGAAAAGACTGGCATGCCGGAAACACCCGCAAAAAATGAACTGCCCGGAAAAAACCTGATCATCAATGCCGACCGTCTGTGGGACAGCCTGATGCACATGGCAAAGATCGGTCCCGGCATTGCTGGCGGCAACAACCGCCAGACCTTGACGGATGAAGATGCGCAAGGCCGCGAGCTCTTCAAGAACTGGTGTGAAACAGCAGGCATGAGCGTTGGCGTCGATGCCATGGGCACCATGTTCGCCACCCGCCCCGGCACGGACCCGGATGCCCTGCCCGTCTATATTGGCAGCCACCTCGACACCCAGCCCACCGGCGGCAAATTCGATGGTGTCCTGGGCGTGCTGGCCGGGCTGGAAGTCGTTAGGAGCCTCAACGACCTCGACATCCAAACCAAACATCCGATCGTCATCACCAACTGGGCTAACGAGGAAGGCGCACGCTTCGCCCCCGCCATGCTGGCATCCGGTGTTTTCGCAGGTGTTCACGATCTCGACTATGCCTACGGCCGCACCGACACTGATGGCAAGACCTATGGCGAAGAACTGAAGCGCATCGGCTGGCTGGGCGACGAAGAAGTCGGTGCGCGCAAGATGCACGCCTATTTCGAATACCACATCGAACAGGGACCGATCCTCGAAGCGCAGAACAAGCAGATCGGCGTCGTCACCCATTGCCAGGGCCTGTGGTGGCTGGAGGTGACGCTTACCGGCAAGGAAGCCCACACCGGCTCCACCCCGATGCCCATGCGCGTCAATGCCGGCCTCGCGGCCGCCCGCATTCTGGAAAAGGTGCAAGACGTCGCCATGGCCCACCAGCCAGGCGCGGTTGCTGGCGTCGGCCAGATGATCTTTACGCCCAACTCCCGCAATGTCCTTCCCGGCAAGGTGGTCTTCACCATCGACCTGCGCACGCCCTCGCAGGAAAAGCTGGATGCCATGCGCGCCATCTTTGAACGTGAGGTGCCGCTCATCGCAGAGGAACTCGGCGTTGGCTGCACCATCGAAGCCATCGGCCATTTCGACCCCGTCACCTTCGATCCCGTTCTGGTCGGGCACGTGCGCGATGCAGCAGAAAAACTGGGCTACAGCCACATGGACATCATCTCCGGCGCTGGCCACGATGCCTGCTGGACAGCGCAAGTCGCCCCCTCCACCATGATTTTCTGCCCCTGCGTAGATGGCCTGTCCCACAACGAAGCCGAAGACATCTTTCCCGAATGGGCGGCCGCGGGGTGTAACGTCTTGCTGCACGCGGTTCTGGAAACTGCGGAGATCGTGGAATGACCACCATCATCAAGAACGGCACCATCGTCACCGCTGATCTGACCTACAAGGCCGACGTCAAAATCGATGGCGGGGTCATTATCGAGATCGGGCCTGACCTCTCCGACGGCACCATTCTGGATGCGACGGGCTGCTATGTCATGCCCGGTGGCATTGATCCGCATGTGCATCTGGAAATGCCCTTCATGGGCACCTATTCGGCGGATGATTTCGAGAGCGGTACGCGCGCGGCCTTGAGCGGCGGTACGACGATGGTGGTGGATTTCTGCCTGCCGGAGCCCGGCCAGTCGCTGCTGGATGCGCTCAACCGCTGGGACAACAAGGCCACGCGCGCCACTTGCGACTATGCTTTTCACATGGCTGTGACGTGGTGGGGCGAGCAGGTCTTCAATGACATGAAGACCATTGTTCAGGATAAGGGCATCAACAGTTTCAAACACTTCATGGCCTATAAGGGTGCCCTGATGGTGAACGACGACGAAATGTTCGCCTCCTTCTCCCGCTGCGCAGAGCTTGGCGCGCTGCCCATGGTGCATGCGGAAAACGGCGATATCGTTGCGCAGATGCAGGCCAAATTGCTGGCAGACGGTAATAACGGGCCAGAGGCGCATGCCTATTCCCGTCCCGCCTCCGTCGAGGGCGAAGCCACCAACCGCGCCATCATCATTGCGGACATGGCGGGCGCGCCGCTTTATGTCGTCCACACCTCCTGCGAACAGGCGCATGAGGCCATCCGCCGGGCGCGCCAGAACGGCATGCGGGTCTATGGCGAACCGCTGATCCAGCATCTCATTCTCGATGAACGCGAATATGCCAACCCGGATTGGGACCACGCCGCCCGCCGCGTCATGTCGCCGCCGTTCCGCAACAAGCAGCATCAGGACAGCCTCTGGGCAGGACTCGCTGCCGGTTCGCTGCAATGCGTGGCGACCGACCATTGTGCTTTCACTACCGAGCAGAAGCGGAACGGCCTCGGTGATTTCACCAAAATCCCCAACGGCACCGGCGGGCTTGAGGACCGGCTTCCCTTGCTGTGGACCCATGGCGTAACCAGCGGCCGACTGACGATGAACGAATTCGTCGCTGTGACCTCCACCAACATCGCCAAGATCCTCAATCTCTATCCGAAAAAGGGTGCGATCCTCGTCGGCAGCGATGCCGATATCGTTGTCTGGGATCCAATGCTGGAAAAGACCATCACCGCGAAAAACCAGCAATCGGCAATCGATTACAACGTCTTCGAAGGCCAGACGGTGAAGGGCCTGCCGCGCTTCACGCTCTCCCGCGGTATGGTGGCTATCGAGGAAAGCAAAGTGAAGACGCGCGAAGGCCACGGGCGGTTCGTGGCACGTGAGGCGTACCCTGCCGTAGCCAAAGCATTATCGACATGGAAAGAACTCGTCGCGCCCCGCAAGGTGGAACGCACAGGCATACCGGCGAGTGGAGTGTGACGATGAAGACCATTTTGATAACGGCTATTATGTCGGCGTTGCTCGGTTCCACAGCCAACAGCGCGGCATTTCTCGATGGAGCTTATGGCGAGAAAGAAGGCTGCACCTATTCGAAAACAAGCGAATCGAGCGGTGCCGACGAATTTTTCCTGCTGAATGATGAGGGCATCACCACAGCAACCGCCTTCTGCGCCTTTTCGGGCAAGCCTGCGAAAACAGCGACCGGTTTTAAAATAACGGCGCAATGCGAAAGTGAAGGGGAAAAGGGTTCGAAGGAAACCGTCAACCTCACAAAAAGTGCGCAAGGATACACCATCACCTTCAAGGATGGCACAAGCTGGGGACCGCTTGCGAAATGCAAATGACAACTTCTCCAGCGCTCTCCGTCGTTTCCGCCAAAAATCTCGGCCTGACCTTTGAAACCGGGGATGGTCCGGTACATGCGCTTTCCAATGTCGATCTGGAGGTCAAGAAAGGCGAATTCGTATCATTCATCGGCCCTTCGGGCTGTGGGAAGACAACGTTTTTGCGGGTCATTGCCGATCTAGAAAAGCACACGTCCGGCGAGATCACCGTCAACGGCACGACGCCGGAAAACGCTCGCAAGGACCGGTCTTACGGCTATGTGTTTCAGGCCGCAGCCCTTTACCCGTGGCGGACCATCGAAAAGAACATCGCGCTGCCGCTCGAAATCATGGGCTACACCAAGGCTGAACAGCAGGCGCGCATCGAACGCACGCTCGATCTGGTCAATCTCAGTGGCTTTGCCAAGAAATTTCCCTGGCAACTATCCGGCGGCATGCAGCAGCGCGCCTCCATCGCCCGCGCGCTGGCCTTCGATGCCGATCTGCTGCTGATGGACGAGCCCTTCGGCGCGCTAGACGAAATCGTTCGCGACCATCTCAACGAGCAGCTTCTGAAACTGTGGAGCGCCACGGGCAAAACTATCTGCTTCGTCACCCACTCCATTCCCGAAGCCGTCTATCTCTCCACCAAAATCGTCGTCATGTCGCCGCGTCCCGGGCGGGTGACGGATATCATTGAATCGACATTGCCCAGTGAACGACCACTGGAGATACGCGAGACGCCGGAGTTTCTGGAAATTGCACATCGGGTGCGCGAAGGTTTGAAGGCGGGGCATAGTTATGAGGGGTGATGTGGTTTCCGTTATGCCTGTGGCTACCCCCCTCTGCCCTGCCGGGCATCTCCCCCTCAAGGGGGGAGATCGGCTGGGCGCACCGATGTCGCTTCACGCTCAACGACAGAGTTTGCCGAGAGCTCTCTACGAGTCGATCTCCCCCCTTGAGGGGGAGATGTCCGGCAGGACAGAGGGGGGTAGCCACAGGAAAAACGGGAGAGGAGGCCACCCATGACCACCCTCCGATACCGCATCCTCCCCGTCCTCACCATCCTCCTCGCCATCCTCTTCATCTGGCACATTGCCGTCGTCTACCTCAACCTGCCCTTCACGCGTGACCAGGCCGCCAGAGCGGGCCAGCAACTGACCTTCTCCGAACTCCTGCCGCAAACCTTCGCGCAGGAACGCCCGGTCCTTCCCGCCCCGCACCAGATCATCGCAGAGCTCTGGGATACGACCGTCAACAAGGCCATCACCTCCAAGCGTAGCCTCGTCTATCACGCGGGCATCACGCTTTCGGCGACGTTGCTGGGTTTTGCAATCGGCACGGCGCTCGGCATTTTGCTGGCCGTTGCCATCGTCCATAACCGGGCTATGGACCGCTCGGTCATGCCGTGGATCATCGCTAGCCAGACGATACCCATCATCGCAGTGGCACCGATGATCATTGTCGTGCTGAACTCCATCGGCATTTCCGGCCTGCTGCCCAAAGCGCTGATTTCGACCTATCTCAGCTTCTTCCCTATCGTGGTCGGCATGGTGAAGGGGTTGCGCAGCCCCGAGAGCATTCAGCTGGATTTGATGCACACTTACCACGCCGCACCATCGCAAATCTTCTGGAAGCTGCGCTGGCCATCGGCCCTGCGCTATCTGTTCACCTCACTCAAAATCGCCATTGCCATTTCGCTTGTCGGTGCCATCGTTGGGGAACTGCCGACCGGTGCGGTCGCGGGCCTTGGCGCAAGACTGCTATCCGGCTCCTATTACGGCCAGACAGTGCAAATCTGGGCCGCGCTCTTCATGGCCGCTGCGGTTGCTGCCATTCTCGTGTCGATTGTCGGCATCGCTCACACGGCGGTTCTAAAAAGAATGGGAGAGCGGCCATGAGCCATCCCGGCTGGATCATCGGCGCGGTACTGTTCTGGCTCACCGCCTGGGCGTTTAACGAATGGCTGGTGCGCCACCATTTTCAAACACCCACCACAAAACGAGCAAGCAGCATCGCCATCCCGCTCATCTTCGGGGCCGCAATCATCGTGCTGTGGGAAGGCATGGTGCGCAGCTTTGCCATTCCCTCCATCCTGCTGCCCGCCCCAAGCGCCATCTTCCTGCGCCTCATCAGCTCCGTCCCCATTCTCTGGGCGGATTTCCGGCAGACGTTTCTGAAAGCGGTGCTGACGGGATATGTGCTGGGCTGCGGCCTCGGCTTTGCCGTTGCCGTTATCATTGATCGCTCGCCCTTCCTGCAAAGCGGCCTCTTGCCCATCGGCAATTTCGTCTCGGCGCTGCCGGTGGTCGGCATCGCGCCCATTATGGTCATGTGGTTCGGTTTCGATTGGCCGTCCAAGGTTGCCGTCGTGGTCATAATGACCTTCTTTCCCATGCTGGTGAACACGGTGCAGGGGCTGTCGGCCTCCAGCCACATGGAGCGCGATCTGATGCACACCTATGCCGCCAGCTGGTGGCAGACGCTGGTGAAACTGCGCCTGCCCGCTGCATGGCCGTTTATTTTCAATGCCTTGAAGATCAATTCCACGCTGGCGCTGATCGGTGCCATCGTCGCCGAGTTCTTCGGTACGCCCATCGTAGGCATGGGCTTTCGCATCTCCGCCGAAATGGGCCGGAGCAATGTGGATATGGTTTGGGCCGAGATTGCTGTCGCGGCAATCGCAGGTTCCGGCTTTTACGGGCTGGTGGCGCTGGCAGAGCGCGCCGTCACCTTCTGGCATCCGTCCGTCCGCAGTGGACGCACGTAAACAACGAAAAAGGGAACAGCGATGAGAAACAGACTTGCATCCATGCTTCTGGCCGGAGCAACGCTGGTGACGGCGTTTGGGGCTCAAGCCGCCGAAAAGGTCACGCTTCAGCTGAAATGGGTCACGCAGGCCCAGTTCGCCGGTTATTACGTTGCCAAGGACAAGGGCTTTTATGAAGCCGAAGGGCTCGATGTCGAGATCAAGCCCGGCGGCCCGGATATTGCTCCGGCACAGGTTCTCGCAGGCGGCGGCGCAGATGTGGTCGTGGACTGGCTACCATCGGCCCTCGCAACCCGCGAAAAGGGCGTGCCGCTCGTCAACATCGCCCAGCCCTTCAAAAAATCCGGTATGATGCTGACCTGCCTCAAGGAAAGCGGTATCACCAAGCCAGCGGATTTCAAGGGCAAGACGCTTGGTGTTTGGTTCTTCGGCAACGAGTACCCCTTCCTGTCCTGGATGGCGCATCTGAAAATCCCGACGACCGGTGGAGCCGATGGCGTGACCGTGCTGAAACAGGGCTTCAACGTCGATCCGCTGCTGCAAAAGCAGGCCGCCTGCATTTCCACCATGACCTACAATGAATATTTGCAGGTGCTGGAAGCGGGTGTGAAGGCCGGCGATCTCGTCACTTTCAAATACGAGGATGAAGGCGTCGCGACCCTCGAAGATGGCCTCTACGTGCTGGAAGACAAGTTGAAGGACGCCAAGTTCAAGGAGAACATGGTGAAGTTCGTGCGCGCCTCCATGAAGGGTTGGAAGTGGGCGGAAGAAAACCCGAATGACGCCGCAGATATCATTCTGGAAAACGATGCCTCCGGCGCACAGACGGAAGCGCACCAGAAGGGCATGATGACGGAAGTTGCCAAGCTGACGGCAGGCTCCACCGGCGCGCTCGACAAGGCGGACTACGACCGCACCGTCAAGACATTGCTGGGTGGCGGTTCCGACCCCGTCATTACCAAGGAACCGACGGGTGCGTTCACCACCGAAATCACCGATGCCGCTTTGAAATAGACTGCCATCAACCGAGGCGCGCAAAGTAACGCGCCTTGGCACACCGTTATTTATTGCTGCGTTCGGCGATATTCAAAAATGTATATCCGCTCCATCCGTTAGACGGATTGAATTAACCCCGGTGACGAATTACATTCCGCTACGACAGGCTCGGATATTTGCCTCGCAGGAGACTTGGCCCAATTGGGAGCGGCCAGTTTTGTGGAGGACGCAGACATCTGCGAGGTGAGTGCGAGATATGTCACCCCATTTTATTGCATTCATCGTCGCATGACTTTCAAAAGCACCCAATGTGCATGATGGACGTGCGATCCGCACTTTGGAACGGACAGGCATATGCATCGTACTACACTCGCAACCCGGCTCTCGCTTCTCATGGTCTCGGCTTTGTTCGTGCCTGGCCTTGCGAGCGCGCAGGGTGGTGCAGACCGCAAGAACCTGCCATCCATCGTCGTCAGCGAAGCAACCAAGCGCGATCTCGTGGACCGTGTCGTCGCCACGGGAACGCTGAAGCCGGTCGATGAAATCTATGTGCAACCGCTGGTGGATGGCCTGTCGGTAGACAAGCTGAATGTCGATATTGGTGATAAGGTCGAGGCAGGTGCCTCCCTTGCCGAACTGTCGAAAGACAGCCTCATCCTGCAAAAAAGCCAGTTGCAAGCCAACAGGGCAAAGGCAGAGGCAAGCGTCGCGCAGAGCAAGGCGCAGGTCATCGAGGCGCAGGCCAATTTAGACGATGCGGTTCGCCAGCGTGACCGGGCCGATCGCCTCGGCAAATCGGGCTCTGGCTCCGTATCGCAGGTCGAACAGACCGCCGCCGCCGCCGATGTCGCCCAGGCCCGCCTTCAGGCCTCCAGACAGGCCGTGACGGTTGGCGAAGCCGACACCAAGGTTGTGGACGCACAAATCCAGGATATCGACCTCAAACTGTCGCGCACCAGCGTCAAAACACCGGTTGCGGGCATCGTATCGGCCAAGAATGCACGCGTCGGTGCCATTGCCAGCGGCAGCGGAAATCCGCTCTTTACCGTCATCAAGGACAACGCGATCGAACTCGTTGCCGATCTCTCGGAAACCGATATCCAGAAGGTCCAGGTCGGGCAAAGAGCTATCATCACCGTTGCTGGTGGTCGCAACAAGATCGAAGGCAAGGTGCGGCTCGTGTCGCCCACGGTCGATGCAACTACGCGCCTCGGCTCTGTCCATATCCTGCTGCCAACGGACAGCCCTGCCCGCGCAGGCATGTATGGCAGCGCCGAAGTGGTGATAGCCTCTGCCAACGCGCTCGCCCTGCCACTGTCTGCCGTGACCTCAGGCCGCGATGGATCAAGCACGCGGCGGGTGGAAGATGGCGTGGTCAAACAGGTGGCTGTCGAAATCGGCATTCAGGACGGTGGCTTCGTGGAAATCAAAAACGGGATTTCCGCGGGCGACGTGGTCGTCGAAAAAGCAGGCGCATTCGTGCGCGATGGTGACAAGATCAACCCGGTCCCGGCTGACGCCGCAGCCTCGAACTGACTGAGAGAACACCATGAACTTTTCCGCATGGTCCATCCGCAATCCGATAGCGCCGCTGCTCTGCTTTGCCTTGCTGCTGTTTTTGGGCGTCAAAGCCTTTTACGATCTGCCGATCACGCGGTTTCCCAATATCGACGTGCCCGTGGTGGCCATTACCGTCACGCAGAGCGGCGCTTCGCCGTCTGAGCTTGAGGCGCAGGTTACCAAGGAAGTCGAAGACGCGGTTGCCTCCATTAGTGGCATCGATGAGATCCAGTCCACGGTCACGGATGGTCAGTCGCTGACCACGGTGCTGTTCCGCATCGAAAAACCAACGGAAGAAGCCGTTCAGGACACCAAGGACGCCATCGATAAGATCCGCAGCGAATTGCCTGCGGATATCGAAGAACCCGTCGTCAGCAAGATCGATGTCGAGGGACAGGCAATCCAGACCTTTGCCGTCTCCTCGCCCAATATGACGCTGGAAGAGCTGTCCTGGTTTGTGGATGACACCATCAAGCGGGCGCTTCAGGGCCAGTCGGGCATCGGTAAGATCGACCGTTACGGCGGTGCGGACCGTGAAGTGCGGGTGTCACTCAATCCGGCCAAGCTCGACGCCTACGGCATCACCGCGTCGGATGTGAACACCCAACTGCGTGGCACCAACATCGACCTCGGCTCCGGTCGTGGACAGGTGGCAGGCAACGAACAGACCATCCGCACCTTGGGCGATACCCGTGATGTGGCGCAGCTTTCCAACACCACGATTTCGCTGTCCAACGGTCGCTTCGTCAAGCTGTCGGAACTCGGAACGGTCACCGATACCTACGAAGAACCCAAGTCATTCTCGCGTTTCAATGGCAATCCGGGCGTGACCTTTGCGGTCTTCCGCTCCAAGGGTGCCAGCGAAGTCTCCGTTGCCGAAACCGTGGCGCAAAATCTGGACAAGGTGCGCGCAGACCACCCCAACGTCTCCATCGAAATGGTCGATGACGCTGTCTACTTCACCTATGGCAACTACGAGGCCGCGCTCCATACGCTGGTTGAAGGCTCCATTCTCGCCGTCATCGTGGTGCTGCTGTTCCTTCGGAACTGGCGCGCGACCTTGATTGCTGCCGTGGCGCTACCTTTGTCAGCCATTCCCACCTTCTGGGTCATGGATGTGCTGGGCTTCTCGCTCAACCTCGTCAGCTTCCTTGCCTTGACGCTCGCGACCGGCATTCTGGTGGATGACGCCATCGTGGAGGTGGAGAATATCTCCCGCCACATAAAGATGGGCAAATCGCCCTATCGCGCCTCGCTGGAGGCAGCCGACGAAATCGGCCTTGCGGTGATCGCGACGAGTTTCACCATCATCGCGGTCTTCGTGCCCGTGTCCTTCATGCCGGGCGTACCCGGACAATATTTCATCCAGTTCGGCCTCACCGTCGCCTTCTCGGTGTTCTTCTCTTTGATGGTCGCGCGCCTCATCACCCCGTTGATGGCCGCTTACCTTATGCGTTCCGATGATGCCGTCGATGACCACCATGACAATGACGGCTGGTTGATGAAGTCCTATACGCGGATGGTGACGGCCACCACCAGCAGATGGTGGGCGCGTTACCTCACGCTGCTCGGTGCCATCGGCTTCCTCGTGGGGTCAATCATTCTCCTGAGCGGCGTTCCCGGCAGCTTCCTGCCACCGGATGACGCTTCACGCGTCGTGCTCTCCATCGAGCTTCCACCCAATGCGACGCTGGAAGAAACCGATACGACAACATCGAAAATCTATCAGGCCGTAAAGGATATCAACGGCGTCGAAAGCGTCTTCATCCTCGGCGGCGCATCGCCCAAAGGCGATCTGGAACTGCGCCGCGCAACGGTGCGCGTCATTCTCCAGCATATCGATCACTCGCTGGTGAAGGCGCTTGTTAATAATGGACTGGGCTCGATACCGCTGATTGGCCAGTATCTTCCAAAGGTCGAAGACACCGGCAGAACGCGTCCGCAATGGGATGTTGAGCGGGATATTTTCGCCAAGGTGAATACGATCCCGGATGTGCGCATCATCAAGCTGAATGACCGCGCTGAACGGGAACTGAGCTTCAACTTCCTGTCGTCAAGCGAAGAGGATTTGCAAAAGGCCGTCGGCATTCTAGAAACGCGTCTTCGTGCCTCGCCGATCCTCGTCAACGTCAGCTCGGAAGGCGCGCTTCCGCGTCCAGAATTGCAGATACGTCCCCGCAAGGACGAGATTGCACGCCTCGGCATCACGCCACAGCAGATATCCCAAACGGTCCGCGTGGCGACCATAGGCGATATCGATGCGCAGCTGACCAAGATTTCGCTGGATGACCGACAGATCCCAATCCGCGTGCAGGCATCGCTCGATGTCCGCCGTGATCTCGCCGCCATCCGCGCGCTGAAAATCAAGACTGCAACGGGTGCGACCGTTCCGCTCTATAGCGTGGCTGATATCGACTATTCGGAAGGCCCAAGCTCCATCAAGCGCAACGACCGCAATCGCGTCGTCTCCATCGGTTCGGACGTTCCCTTCGGCACGGCGCTGGATACGTCATCTGCCGAGTTCAAGCGCATCGTGGCCGAAACACAATTGCCTGCCACCGTGCGTCTTGCCGAAAGCGGCGACGCCAAGGTGCAGGGTGAAATGCAACGCGGCTTTACTAATGCCATGCTGCTTGGCCTGCTGCTGGTGCTGGTCGTTCTCATCCTGTTGTTCAAGGATATCATTCAGCCCTTTACCATTCTGTTTTCACTGCCGCTGGCGATTGGCGGTGTAGCGGTCGCGCTCATCATCACCAACAACGCGCTCTCCATGCCCGTCCTCATCGGCATCCTGATGCTGATGGGTATCGTGACCAAAAACGCCATTCTGCTGGTGGATTTCGCCATCGAAATGCGCCGTCACGGTATGGAGCGGGTTCACGCCATGGTGGAGGCCGGCCGCAAACGCGCCCGCCCCATCATCATGACCTCGATTGCCATGTCGGCGGGTATGCTGCCATCTGCGCTCGGCGTTGGTGAAGGTGGATCGTTCCGCTCACCCATGGCCATTGCGGTTATCGGTGGCATCATCGTCTCGACGGTTCTGTCTCTGGTTGTCGTTCCCGCCTTCTTCCTCATCATGGATGACCTCTCGCGGCTGCTCGCCCACCTCTTCGGTCGCTTCATCGGCAAGAAGGAAGAAGAGCATCCGGTTCTGTCCAACGAGGAACTGTCGGAAGCGGCACGCACCAATCAGGACGCGCTGTCAGGCCTCGAAGAGCGTTTGGCAAACATCGAGCAGAAAAACGGCCCCGCTGCTAAAACGGCAGGGAATGCCAACAATGTACTGCGCCTGCCGCCACTTGCGGCGGAGTAAAGCGATAGGCCATAAATCAAAAAACGCCGGGCACTGCCCGGCGTTTTCATTTTCTACACGTCATCAAGCCAAAGCCGTTTCAGCGGCTATTGTGTCTTACAATCCGCCGTGTTGCTTTAGAAAGTCAACGATGGTTCCTACGCCTTCGCCGCGCTTCATATCGGTGAAAACAAAGGGCATGTCCTTGCGCATGCGCGTCGCATCCGTGTCCATTACGCCGAGATCGGCCCCGACATAGGGTGCGAGATCTTTCTTGTTGATGACCAGCAGGTCCGAGCGAGTGATGCCGGGACCACCTTTGCGGGGAATTTCCTCACCCTGACACACCGAGATGACATAGAGGGTGATATCGGCCAGATCGGGCGAAAACGTCGCTGCCAGATTGTCACCGCCTGACTCGATGAAAACCACATCCAGATCGGGGAATCGCTCATTGAGGCCAGCAATCGCCTGAAGGTTGATGGTCGCATCTTCACGGATGGCGGTGTGCGGGCATCCACCGGTTTCGACGCCCACGATCCGCTCGGAAGGAAGTGCCTGCATGCGCACGAGCGCTTCGGCATCTTCCTTGGTGTAGATATCATTGGTGACGACAGCGACCGAATAATCAGCGCTCATCGCCTTGCAAAGCTTTTCCGTCAGAGCCGTCTTGCCGGAGCCGACAGGTCCGCCGATACCGACCCGCAGCGGGCCATTTCCCGATTTCATTCCATTTCCCTTCCGGATGACATTTTATTCCATATGAGCGATTTCGACGCGCCGACGAAAAGAGATAAGCAAATTCTACGCCATTCTCATGACCGAAAAAGCCGCGTTTCCTGCACCTCGTGGCGCATCGATGCCGTATCGGCAAGAATGGTCGCGGAGCCAAGATCATCCAGCGTCGAAACCGCCGCTCGTTGCGCCACGGATGCGATATCGCTTTCCAGATAGGCAATAATGGCAACGCCATCCTTCTGGCCCGCAACACCCAGACGAATACCTGCCGATACGAATTGCGACACACCGGAATGCAGATAGGCCGCCAGTGCATCCTCAAGGTCAACCCCATGTGCCGAGGCAACCGCCCCCACCGCGACAGGATAAGCCGTTGATTTTGTCAGACGTTGAAACACATCATGCGGCCATGCGGCGGCGGCGTCCGTGAAGGCATCACCCAGCAGGACAGTTTCGCGGTAGCGCTCTGCCGAACCCGCCAAAGCCTGCGCCAGTTGAGACAACTCGGCCAGCGCCTCGTGGTCTTCATGGCAGCGCCAAGCTTGCGCCAACAGAACTGCATCGTTCCAAAGCGTTCCACGCTGCAAAAGCAGGCTGATCCAGTTGCGAAGATCGAGGGCCGTCGATAGACGCCGATCATTCACGGCGCTTTCCAGCCCGCCGGAATAGGAAAATGCTCCGACCGGAAAGGCAGGAGACATCCATGCCATCAATCTCAGCAAGGCATCGACGCTACGTTTGTGCGTCATGGATCAGTCGTGGCTGTGGTTGTGATGATCGTGACCATGCGAATGACCGCCATGGGCATGATAGGCACCACGCGCAGGCTGGAATGGTTCCTCCACCTCGCGGACCGTTGCACCCAATCCTTCCAGCATGGCGCGGATGACGTGGTCACGCAGAATGACGATCCGACCCTCCTCGATCTGCGCCGCCAGGTGACGGTTGCCCAGATGCCATGCGAGTTCGATGAGATGCAGCGTATTTTTAGCGGTGATTTCGAACAGCTTTTCATCGGCCGCACGAACTTCTACAAGATCGCCATTCTCGATGACCAGCAGATCGCCATGTGCAAACAGCACCGGCTCTTTCAGGTCCAGCATGACCATCTCGTCGTTTTGGAGATGCAGCAGCTTGCGGCGCAGATGCCGCTGATCGTGGGCCAGTGTTACATAACCGGTCGGTTCGTCCGCAGGCGTGCCGACGGGAAGGTAGGATTGAACGCGCAGCATGATGTTTCCAAGGTAATTTTACGTCTTTTAGAAACCTGAAGGATCACGAGATCGATTGCAAGTCGCTGATGACGCTATGCACCCTTATGCGCAGTGCGCACAAGATCAGGCGCGATCAGGATGCCGCCAGCAACGTCGATTTCAGATTTTCAACTGCCTGCGCAACACACAATTCGTCTTCATGGCAAACGCGATTGCGTCCCGATGCCTTGGCAAGATAGAGCGCCTTATCGGCAACGGCAAATGTATCGTGCTTGGAACGACACGGATCGATATCCGCAACGCCGACGGAAACCGTCGTCTGAAGCTGTGTTCCATTGTAATTTATGGTCAGGCAAGACACGCGAATGCGCGCAAGCTCAATGAGAGTGCGGCGATCCTTGCGTATTCCGCCGCGAACGATCACAGCGAACTCTTCGCCTCCCAGCCGTGCCACGCAGTGAAACTCTCCGAACACGTCCTCGATTGCAGCGGCGGCCCTTTTGATGACGACGTCACCAGCTGCGTGACCATAATTGTCGTTAATGCCCTTGAACCGATCCAGATCGAAGATGGCCAGCGATGCATCGCTTTCGACTTCGTCGAAACATTGATTGAAAGCCCGCCGGTTGGCCAAGCCCGACAAAGTATCGGTCCGGCTCAGACGTTCGAACTCCGCATGTGACGCGTGAAGTTTGCGGATTGCACCCGCAACGACCCAACAAAGTATTCCCGTGACGACACCGCCGACGATCCAGGCCATGGCCACGCTGTAGATCAACGCTTCCAGCAACGGGAGTGGCAGCAGATTGAGAAAGTTCGCCACGGCGATAACGATACAGCTGACGAGCAAAGACAAAATGATGGAAATGAACACCATTTTGGTTGTGAACCCGCGAAGGTCCTGCCCTTCACCAAGGTCGGTCAAACTCACTTCTAATGAAATAAATTCCCTCAAACGTTCAGTCATCGCACCTCTTCCTTGCATGACATAATCGATAAAGACCAGAGATTGGCTGGAAGTAAATCAAATATCTAAATATTTAGCTATTACGGCTATATTTGTGGATTGCATTCGCAATGTCACAGCTCGCTTAACATGCCGTTGCGTAATACAAGACAATGCTTAAAAGTCCTTGAAACACAGCATATGACGATCTTCTTATTGTGCGATCTCATAGGCTGGCAGCGGAGTGAGCAGCCCGCCAATTAATATATATTTTCAAAGCAGATGATGTCGCAGTTATTAACACCACCCGCGTCAAGCAAATTGCCACACATCAAAAAGCCCGGAATTGCTTCCGGGCTTTTATATTAGAACTCAGAAAAATCAGGCTGCGATGCGGGCTTTGAGATTTTCGAGAATATTCTGCGGCGACGAAACGCTGTAGGGATCGCTTTCGCAATTGTCGGAATGGCCTTCCTCTTCGAACCACTGCTCGACCACGCCATCATTGACGATGGCAGCGTAGCGCCAGGAGCGCATGCCGAAGCCGAGATTGTCCTTGGCGACCAGCATTCCCATCTTGCGCGTGAACTCACCGGAACCGTCTGGAATGACCTTGACGTTTTCCAGGTTCTGTCCCTTGGCCCAGGCATTCATGACGAAGGCGTCGTTGACCGACAGGCAATAGATTTCATCAATGCCCAGCGCGCGAAATTCCGGCGTCAGCTTTTCGAAATCGGGAAGCTGGTAGGTCGAGCATGTTGGCGTGAAAGCGCCGGGTAGAGAGAAGAGAACGACCTTCTTCCCCTTGAAATAATCGTCGGATGTCAAATCCTGCCAGCGGTAAGGATTTGGGCCGCCAACGGCCTCGTCGCGAACGCGCGTGCGAAAGGTAACGGCAGGCACTTTTTTACCGAGCATGGTTTTCTCCTGTGCGAGTGTGTCATGTGAAAAGCCTTGGGAACAATTCACTTCTAAAACTGACTTTGCGATACCGCAAAAACGTTTGCAGTGCAGCAAAAACCTGCGCGTGCAGGGCAGTCATGCACAGGAGGAAACACTCGTTCGTCAGATCAACCGTTAGAACAGGAAGTAGCGTTGTGCCATCGGCAAAACCGTCGCCGGTTCACAGGTCAAAAGCTCCCCGTCCGCGCGCACTTCGTATGTTTCGGGGTCTACCTCGATATGTGGCGTCAAGGAGTTGTGGATCATGGATGCCTTTGAAATACCGCCGCGAACGTTGCGCACCGCCAGCAATTTCTTGGCAACACCCAGCCGCTGCACAATGCCACCATCAAGCGACGCCTGCGACACGAAAGTCACGGAGGAGTTGGTCAGCAGCTTGCCATGGGCGGCAAACATCGGACGGTAATGCATCGGCTGCGGGGTGGGGATCGACGCGTTCGGGTCACCCATAGGTGCCGCCGCAATAGAGCCGCCCAACAACACCATCTCCGGTTTTACGCCGAAAAAGGCAGGGTTCCAAAGCACAAGATCCGCGCGCTTGCCAACCTCAACAGAGCCGATTTCGTGACTGATGCCATGCGCAATAGCTGGGTTGATGGTGTATTTGGCGATGTAGCGGCGAACGCGGAAATTGTCGTTCTCGCCCGTCTCTTCCTTCAGGCGGCCACGCTGGCGTTTCATCTTGTCAGCCGTCTGCCATGTGCGGATCGCCACTTCGCCGACACGCCCCATAGCCTGGCTGTCCGATGAAATGATCGAAAACGCACCCAGATCATGCAGAATATCTTCGGCCGCAATGGTTTCCTTGCGAATGCGGCTTTCCGCAAAGGCAATATCCTCAGGGATGGACGGCGACAGGTGGTGGCAGACCATCAACATGTCCAGGTGCTCTGCCAACGTATTGATGGTGTAAGGACGCGTCGGGTTCGTGGACGACGGAATGACGTTGGGGTTGCCGCAAATCTTGATGATGTCAGGCGCATGCCCACCGCCTGCCCCTTCGGTATGGAAGGCATGGATCGTGCGCCCGTTGATGGCCGCAACGGTGTCTTCCACGAAGCCGCTTTCGTTCAGCGTATCTGTGTGGATCATCACCTGCACATCGAACTGATCGGCAACTGTCAGGCAGTTGTCGATGGCAGCAGGCGTCGTTCCCCAGTCCTCATGCAGCTTCAGCGAGGAGGCGCCAGCCAGGATCATCTCTTCCAGCGGTGCTGGCAGCGAAGCGTTGCCCTTGCCCGCAAGCGCAAGGTTCATCGGAAACGCATCGAAGCTTTCGATCATGCGCTCGATGTGCCATGCGCCGGTACAAGTCGTCGCCAGCGTTCCATGCGCGGGACCGGAGCCGCCGCCCAGCATGGTGGTGACGCCGCTCATCAAGGCTTCCTCGATCTGCTGTGGGCAGATGAAGTGGATATGCGCATCCATGCCGCCAGCGGTGAGAATCTTGCCCTCACCGGCAATCGCCTCCGTCGAGGGGCCGACGATAATGGTGACGCCCGGCTGCGTATCGGGATTGCCCGCTTTGCCGATGGCGAAAATGCGCCCGTCCTTCAAGCCGACATCCGCCTTATAGACACCGCTGTGGTCGACAACAACGACATTGGTGATGACGGTATCGACAGCGCCCTGTGCCCGCGTCGCCTGGCTTTGCCCCATGCCATCACGAATGACCTTGCCGCCGCCGAATTTGACCTCTTCACCATAAATGGTGAAGTCCTTTTCGATCTCGATGAACAGCTCGGTATCGGCAAGCCGTACCTTGTCACCAACTGTCGGGCCAAACATGCTGGCATAGGAGGCGCGGGAAATCTTGTAAGGCATGGAAATCAGGCTCCTTGGAAGGCGGAGAAAAGCGATAGACTAAAGATGCCGGCAACGCCGCCATTGGCTTCTGATCGGGATAGATGTGCGACGCTGACCACCATCAGAAACCTTCCGAAAGCTCGCGTAGTTCTTCGGCGCGTTTTGTGCTCATATCGGCAAGGCAGGAGGAAACGAGCATCGGCTCCATCGATCCGCCGCGGGCCTGAAAACCAGACGCTTCGCAATTGGCATCACGAAACTCCACCCAGGCGCGCTGGGCAGCAACCAGTGCTTCAACCGCACCCTTGCTGTCGTCATCAGCGCTCTTGTCCCAATCACCCATCTTCTTGCGAACCTGCTGATAGGCCTTGTTCAGATCCTTGTCGGCCTTCTCATAATCGAGAGCCGCGCAGCTGTTCATATCGCTCTGCGTCGTTGGTTCGGCACAATTCGGCGTGTCCTGCGCGCGGGCGTCATCGACAAATATGACTGATGACAACGCCCCGCAAAGCAGCGCAAGGCCGCATGAGAAGCGGAGCATCTTGATACCAGAGATCATGCGGCCGCACCGTCATGGGCATGCGATTTCAGCGCGCGTGGTTCAACACCATCGAGACAATTGGCATTGACCGCGACGACCTCACTGCCATCCGGCGCGGTGGCGTAAGCAAAGCTTTCGATGCCGCAATCGCCGCAGAAGAGGTGGTGAATCTGCTTTTTGTTGAAGAGATATTCTTTCAGGTGATCGTCGCCGGACAGCAACGTGAACTTGTCCTTCGGCGCAAAAGTCAGCACCGAGCCAAGACGTTTGCAGCGAGAACAATTGCACGTCACCGTCTTGTCCAGATCGGCATCGACTTCAAAGCTCACCGCACCGCATTGGCAACTTCCATGATAATGTTGCGTAGCCATTGTCACAGCCTCCCCATGACGAGTTTACGAAAACCATAGACTTCCCGTTTTCCGGAAAGCGGCACCAATGTCACCTCGCGCTTCTGGCCAGGCTCGAAGCGAACCGCAGTTCCGGCGGGAATGTCCAGGCGCATACCGTGCGCCTTGTCCCGCTCGAAATCCAGAGCAGCATTGGTTTCCGCAAAGTGATAATGGCTGCCGACCTGCACCGGCCTGTCGCCGGTATTGGCAACTTCGATCGTTATGGTGGGCTGACCCGCATTAAGCTCGATCTCACCCTCTGCCGCAATGACTTCCCCTGGAATCATGATCTTGTCCTTTATCGTCACGCCGCTTTGACGGGTGCGCAGCCTTCAGCTTTCAAAACCCGTTTGGTCGATGCCGGATTGTTCACCAGCTTCGCAGCCGGACGCACCGGACGCCGCACCAGCTCACCGCCGCAATTGGGGCATGTGCCGCTCAGCACGGATGTGGCGCAGTCACGGCAATAGGTGCATTCAAACGAGCACATCATCGCATCGAGGCTATCCGGCGGCAAATCCCGGTCACAGCATTCGCAGTTTGGGCGAAGGTCTAGGGCCATTGCATCCTCCTCAGCGAATGGGTTGGTGAACGGTCACCAGCTTTGTGCCATCGGGAAACGTCGCTTCAACCTGCACGTCATGGATCATCTCGGCAATGCCTTCCATGACCTGATCCCGGGTGATGACATGCGCACCCGCCTCCATCAGTTCCGACACGGCACGGCCATCGCGCGCGCCTTCCACCACAAAGTCGGAAATCAGGGCAATCGCCTCGGGGTAATTGAGCTTGACGCCGCGCTCCAGACGGCGGCGGGCCACCATCGCGGCCATGGAAATCAGAAGCTTGTCTTTTTCTCGGGGGGTGAGGTTCATCGTCGTCCCGTTTCTAGAGCGCCATGCATTCTTCAGAACACATAAAGGACGCTCGAACACCAATTCAGTTCGTGCGTCAGAGATTCCAGACTTTCGGCACTGGCGCGCCATTTCGCAAGAGCGAAATGATGGGAAACAGCATTTTTCTCAATGTGAAGCCATCTGATGCGGAAACTCGAACCACTAGTTTTCCCTGCCATTCACTGGCGCCGCCAGCAGCACAAAGAATGTCTCGAAGTTTAGGAAGAAGGGCCTCAGCTAAAGGACCGATATAGAGGAGGGTCGCAAAAGCCACCTGACCCGAGAGAACAGAGGCTGCTTTCGTCAGATCAGCGATATCCCCATCAAGACGAAGCTCTTCGGCATGGATGAGCTTGCCGCCATGGCGAATGCGCCATCGATCCCGAAACAGGCCCTCCTTCATCGCCTCACCCATCGCCTGGCGTCCGAGGAGGACGGCTTCGACGGCAATGAACTCTGCGGAGGCATCTATATCCGCCTCCAGCCTGCGGGTCAGGGAAGCACGGTCAAAGAGAATGGTTTCCTGGGGGAGCCAATGCAGTTTCGCGCCGGGGCCAGCCGAAACGCGGGCGGTAACGGTCGCCGTGCCGGCTGCTGCCTTATAAACTTTTTCGCAGGCCTGCGTGGTGACCACCAGCGACGTGCCAGCACCGGCAACCGCCTGCCACTCCAGCTCATCGCCTCCGGTCAATCCACCGGAGGAATTGATGAGGATCGCTTCCATTTCATTGGAAAATGTATCGGGCAGTCTGATCTTGGCGCAGCCTTCCTGAAACAACTCGTCCAGACGGCTGCGCCCATTCAGCGCTTTTGTTACAATGCGTCCTCGGCCACGGGCACGTTGCGGACGGGGTTGCTGGATACTTTGCTGGTCTGGCTGCACGTCGTCTCCGATGCATTCGCGGATGCGGAAACCGCTTTCACAGAGCAATCTGCCTTTGACGTTGCATCGACAACCATCTGCCCTTCCGTATTCTGGAAGAAATCCCACATTCTCTCGGCCGCATCAATCTGGCGTACCGTATCACCTGTGGACGTTTTGCGATCGACGGCAGGCTGAACCTTGCCAGCAACATCGCTGGCGGGTTTGCGCATGACAGCGGCGGCAGAGGCGATGACCTCGGCCTTCATCGTGGCGCGTGGCCAGGCGTGGTCCCAGGCATCGATGACGTAGGAGTGGATACGCGCGCCGCTCTTGCACACATCGTAGGAATTGAAGGTGAAGCTGTCGGTTGCCTTGCTCTTCGCACCGCCCTTGCAACCATCCATTTCGGCCCAGCGCTTCAACGCCGTTTCGCCGCTATACTGCCAATAGGCCTTACCACCGCCCTGATAGGGGTTGGCCGGATCCTTCAAGCCTGCGAAAGCAATGATCGACATGGGCTTTGCCGGTGCGCAGCTTGCCGTATCAGGTACCCACTTGCCAGAATTTTCAACGGGATAGCCTGCGCGCAGCGAGGCTACGAAACCGGCAGCCGTAAAGTCTCGGTTGCCGCTGCAAATGAACTGCGACAGCATGCGCCCGCCGCCGGAATAACCGGAGCCGAAAAAGCGCTCTTCATCAACGCAGAATTTGGATTTTACCATGGTGATGGCATCGCGAATAAAGCCGGGCTCATCGAGCCCGCCCTTGCGCGTGGTCACGCCCGGCACGTTCCAGGCATGGGTGCCGGGAAGATCACCATCGAGACTGCCTTGCAGAGCAACCACCAGAACGCCCTGACGTTCCGCCAGTTTGTCCCAGCCACTGCGGTCCATCTGTCCGTTGGGATTGCTGTTGCTGCCATGAAAATCAAAGACGACAGGCAATTTCTTCTGTCCATCATAAGAAGACGGAACAAAATAAACGCCGGTGCGTTGTGAACCTTCAGACGTCAGCGAAAACGCGTGACGGCCCGGTTCCGTTGTCTGCCCGCAGGTTGATGCCAGCGCGGCTGCACTCATGCTTGTAAGAATAGCAAAGCTCGCGAAAAAAACGCGGAGCGGGCGGGTAGCCCGGACGAACCGGCTGGAAGCAGTCGTTGATGTCATCAGCACGCCTTTATTGGCACAGGTTCCCGACACTATGCCGGAAAATGCGTGGAATGTAAGGGTTTGACGGAGCGCGGCATGCGTATGTTGGACCACTGTGTCTCGCACGCTGCATTTTTTTTGCGGAAATAACACAACTCTATACTCAAGGAAACGCTTAAACTGCGCATGAATGCTATGCAAGGATGCAATAGCGGTCACAATATTGTTTGGATTTTATCTGTTCGTGATCGCGAAAGCGCCGCATTTTACACCGTCAGGTGCCGTCGTGCCTCCGGCGTATCCAGCGTTTCGGCCAAACCTTGGTGAACGATCTCACCGCGATCCATGATGTAGACATAGTCTGCAAGTTCTCGGCAGAAATCAAGATATTGTTCGACCAGCAGGATCGCCATGCCCGTCGAATCCCGCAGATATTTGATCGCCCGGCCGATATCCTTGATAATCGAAGGTTGAATGCCCTCCGTCGGCTCGTCCAGAACGAGAATTTTGGGGCGCGTGACCAGTGCACGGCCAATAGCCAGCTGTTGCTGTTGCCCGCCGGATAGATCCCCGCCTCTTCGCGACAACATGGATTGCAGCACGGGAAACAGGCTGAAGATATCATCGGGAATGAAACGTTCCTTGCGCGGCAGCGGCGCATAGCCCGATTGCAGGTTTTCATGCACGGTCAAAAGCGGAAAGATTTCCCGCCCCTGCGGCACATAGCCCACACCACGCTTTGCGCGTTGGTAAGGCGCAAGCCCATTGAGACTTTCGCCGCCAAAGCTGATCGTTCCACCACTTGTCGCGTGCTGACCGGTCACGGCCCGCAACAGAGAGCTTTTACCGACACCGTTGCGACCCAGCACACAGGTGATCTTGCCCATTTCCGCGTTCAACGAAATGCCGCGCAAAGCCTGCGCTGCGCCATAGTGAAGATTGATGTTGTCGACGCTTAGCATGATGTCGCTCCCATTATGGTTTTTTGGGTGTGGCTCACCCCCCTCTGCCCTGCCGGGCATCTCCCCCACAGGTGGGGAGATTGGCAAGTGGCAGCCTCTCGGCCATCTTGAACGTCGTAGATAATATGTCGCGCCATCATCTTGCCGATCTCCCCACCTGTGGGGGAGATGCCCGGCAGGGCAGAGGGGGGTGTCACGCGCGCAAACCTCACCATCACCGCCCCAGATAATTCTCGATGACCTTTGGGTCGTTCGACACAAAATCAATCGACCCTTCTGCCAGCACCGAGCCCTCCGCAAGACATGTGACCTTAACACCGAGATCGCGGATGAAGCCCATGTCGTGCTCCACCACCACGACCGAGCGGGTCTTGGCTATCTCTTTCAACAACACAGCCGTTTCTGCCGTCTCAGCATCCGTCATGCCCGCGACCGGCTCATCGACCAGCAGCAGCTTTGGCTCCTGCGCCAGCAGCATGCCGATCTCAAGCCATTGCTTTTGCCCATGCGAAAGATTGGCCGCGAGTGCATCGCGGCGATGACCGAGGCGTACGGTTGTGAGTATTTCCTCAATGCGCGCTTTATCGTCTTTCGTCAGTGTATAGAACAGCGTGGCGAAGACCCCTCGCTTCCGGTTTAGCGCCAGTTCCAGATTGTCCCACACGGTGTGGCTCTCAAACACCGTCGGCTTCTGGAATTTCCGGCCGATGCCGAGCTGGGCGATATCCGCCTCGTCTTTCTTCGTCAGATCGATGCTGTCTTCAAACAGCACCGTGCCGCTGTTGGGTCGCGTCTTGCCGGTGATGATGTCCATCATCGTCGTCTTGCCAGCACCATTGGGGCCGATGATGGCGCGAAGCTCCCCGGGCTCGACCACAAAGGACAGCGAGTTGAGCGCTTTGAAACCATCGAAGGAGACAGACACGCCGTCCAAATAGAGCAGGCTTTTCGTTCTGTTTTCAGAAACCGTGTTCATATCCGTTACTCCGCTGCCTGTTGCGCCGTCTTGGCAGCGTCAGCAGACGCCACCTGCCGCTTTTCACGCCGTCCTGCCAGATGGTGCTGAACAGTGCCGACAATGCCCTTGGGAAAAAAGAGCGTCACCGCAATGAACAGCCCGCCCAGCGCAAACAGCCAGAACTCGGGAAACGCGCCGGTGAAATAGCTCTTCCCGCCATTGACCAGGACAGCGCCGAGGATCGGCCCGATCAAAGTTCCGCGCCCGCCGACTGCCGTCCACACCACGACTTCGATGGAGTTGGCAGGCGAGAACTCACCGGGGTTGATGATGCCCACCTGCGGTACGAACAATGCGCCAGCAATGCCTGCCATCATGGCCGAGACGACGAAGGTGAAGAGCTTGATGTTCTCCACCCGGAAACCCAGGAAGCGCACGCGGCTTTCGGCATCCCGCACACCCACCAGCACCTTGCCGAATTTGGAATTGACGATGCCGGAGGCAATCAGCAGGCATACAGCCAGCATGATGGCTGTCATGGCAAACAGAACTGCGCGTGTGCCATCCGCCTGAACGGAAAATCCGATGATGTCCTTGAAATCCGTCAGGCCGTTATTGCCGCCGAAACCCATATCATTACGGAAGAATGCCAGCAGAAGCGCATAGGTCATGGCTTGTGTGATGATGGAAAGATAGACGCCGTTGACGCGGGAGCGAAAAGCGAGCCAACCAAACACGAAGGCCAAAAGCCCCGGCACGACAAGCACCATCAGCATGGCAAACCAGAACATGTCGAAGCCATGCCAGAACCACGGCAGTTCCTTCCAGTTCAGAAACACCATGAAGTCAGGCAGAATGGGGTGGCCATAGGTACCGCGCGTACCGATCTGCCGCATCAGATACATGCCCATGGCATAACCGCCGAGCGCGAAGAAGGCAGCGTGACCAAGCGAGAGAATGCCGCAATAGCCCCACACCAGATCAAGCGCCAGCGCCAGAATGGCATAGGACAGATACTTGCCCAGCATGGACATGATGTAGGTCGGAATGCGGAAAGCGCTGTCTGCGGGCAAGAGCAAATTGGACGCTGGCACGAGCAGTGCGATGGCCAGAATGATGCCGATGGCGATGGAGATGCGGCGGTCGAGCGCGCGCAGGAGGAAGCCGGTAATCATGCTTCGATCGCCCTTCCCTTGAGTGCGAAGAGACCACGGGGCCGCTTCTGGATGAACAGGATGATGAGGACGAGGACGAGAATTTTGCCGAGAACCGCGCCGACTGTCGGCTCAAGGAACTTGTTGAGCACGCCGAGTGTCAGTGCACCGACAAACGTGCCCCAGAGATTGCCGACACCGCCGAACACCACGACCATGAAGCTATCGATGATGTAGGACTGGCCGAGATTGGGCGAGACATTGTCGATCTGCGATAGCGCCACACCCGCCAGCCCGGCAACGCCGGAGCCTAGTGCGAAGGTGAAGGCATCCACCCACGGCGTGCGAATACCCATGGATGACGCCATGCGGCGATTCTGCGTTACGGCACGCATTTGTAGCCCGAATGATGAGCGCTTGAGCAGGAGCAGCAGCGCAAAGAATACCGACAGCGAGAAACAGACGATCCAGACACGGTTCCAGGTGAAGTTCAGGTAACCGACGCTGAACGAACCGGACATCCAGCTTGGATTGCCAACCTCACGGTTGGTCGGGCCGAAGATGGAGCGAACTCCCTGCTGCAACATCAGCGAGATGCCCCATGTTGCCAACAGTGTTTCCAGCGGACGGCCATAGAGAAAGCGGATCACCCCGCGTTCCATCACCAGACCCACGGCACCCGTGACCAGAAACGCCACCGGCAGCGCAATGGTCAGCGACCAGTCGAACATCACAGGGTAATTGTTGCGGATCACCTCCTGCACCATGAAGGTGGAGTAAGCCCCAATCATCACCATCTCGCCATGCGCCATGTTGATGATGCCCATCACGCCAAAGGTGATGGCAAGGCCGATGGCCGCAAGCAGCAGCACGGAACCGAGCGACAGGCCATACCAGATGTTCTGCGCGGCATCCCAAAGCGCCAAAGTGCTTTCAATATGGGAAATCGCGGCATCGACATCGGGTTTCAGGCTGTCATCGGTAACAGGCGCAGCCGCCATCAGAATGCTGATGGCACCACGCCCACCCAGGCTTTTGATGGTCTCGATGGCAGCGCGCTTTTCGTCGATGGAGCGATCGGAGGCCAGCAGCGATACGGCACGCGCTTCTTCCATGCGGGTGCGCACCTGCGCGTCCGTTTCCTTGGCAAGCGCCGCCTCCAGCAATTGCAGGTTTTCGGCACTCGGCGCTTTCAAAACGGCATCGGCGGCAGAAAGGCGAACGGATTTATCAGGGCTGAGCAGCGTCAAGCCACCAAGGGCTGCGCGAATGACACGGCGAAGGTTGTTGTTGACCCTGATCTTGGTCACGGCAGCCTTTGGCACCTCGCCAGCACTGGCACCCGTCAACGGATCGATCAGCGTGAAATTGGCCCCAGCGGCTTTGGCCATGAAAACCAGATTGTCGGCCTTGCGGACGTAGAGATCACCCTCGGCATAAGCTTCCAGCGCGGGCACCACACGCGGGTCTCCGGTTGCGGCAATCTGCCCGGTGAGCGTTTCAGCCTGTTTGAAATCTGCGGTACCTAGCGCATCGATCAGCGCTTTGGGGTCACTCTGCTGGGCAAAGGACGGAGCGGCGATCCCCAGCGTCAGCCATAGGAACATGGCTCGAAGAAGAAATCGGATCGTCATGTCAGCTCCTCATTGCAACAATGCTTCAGTGCGGGTGTTTGAGCGTTGTGGGTGTGGCTTACCCCCTCTGCCCTACCGGGCAAGGAGGGAGATCGGAAAGACGTGAGCGGCGAGCCAGAGTTGAAGGCGATATGTTACCTCCAAGCGATCCACCCTCTCGACGTCATCCTCGGGCTTGACCCGAGGATCTAACCACGTTGACTGCACTCTCTCGCCAATGACGAGCGCGGAGCGGCGGCAGCAGACCCTCGGGTCAAGCCCGAGGATGACGTTGGAGTGGGAAGAGGCGCTCCTTAAAGGTGCGCCTCAAACCTCCTCAGGATTACATCCCCTTACCGCCGCACTTACCCGTAGCGACATTGAAGTTGCCGCAAGACATCGGCTTGCGCCAATCCGAGATCAGGTCTTTCGAGTCCGGCAAATAATCCGACCATTCGTCGCCCACGACCTGAGCGGTCTGCTGCACGATTTCGAACTGGCCGTCCGACTGGATCTCACCGATCAGCACTGGCTTGGTGATGTGGTGGTTCGGCATGACGGTGGCGTAACCGCCGGAGAGGTTCGGAACAGAGACGCCGATGATCGAGTCCAGCACCTTGTCGGTGTCCGTCGTGCCTGCGGCCTCGACAGCCTTAACCCATGCATTGAAGCCGATATAGGCGGCCTCCATCGGGTCGTTGGTCACGCGCTTGTCGTTCTTCGTAAAGGCATGCCATTCCTTGATGAACTCGGCATTCACAGGGCTATCGACGGACTGGAAGTAGTTCCAGGCGGCAAGGTGACCGACCAGTGGGCCGGTATCGAGACCGGCGAGTTCTTCTTCACCAACCGAGAAGGCAACGACCGGGATGTCTTCAGCCTTCACGCCCTGGTTTGCCAGTTCCTTGTAGAAGGGAACGTTGGCATCACCATTGATGGTGGAAACGACGGCGGTCTTCTTGCCGGCAGAGCCGAATTTCTTGATGTCGGAGACGATGGTCTGCCAATCGGAGTGACCGAACGGCGTATAGTTGACCATGATGTCTTCAGGCTTCACGCCCTTGGATTCCAGATAGGCCTTGAGGATTTTGTTGGTCGTCTGTGGGTAGACATAGTCCGTGCCGGCCAGAACCCAGCGCTCGACGCCTTCGGTGCTGGCGAGGTAATCCACCGCTGGAATAGCCTGCTGGTTGGGAGCAGCACCGGTGTAGAAAATGTTGCGGGAGGATTCTTCACCCTCATACTGCACGGGGTAGAAGAGGATGGAATTCAGCTCTTCGAAAACTGGCAGAACGGACTTGCGCGAAGACGATGTCCAGCAACCGAAAACGGCCGCGACCTTATCTTGGCTAATCAGCTGACGGGCTTTTTCAGCAAACAGCGGCCAGTCGGAGGCCGGATCGACCACGACGGCTTCGAGCTTCTTGCCGAGAACGCCGCCCTTCTTGTTCTGCTCATCGATGAGCATCAACATGGCGTCTTTCAGCGTTGTCTCGGAAATCGCCATCGTGCCGGACAGCGAGTGCAGCACGCCGATCTTGATCGTATCGTCAGCGGCAAAAGCGCCGTGGAATGCGGTGGTGGATAAAATGGCACCGAGCAAAGCGCCGGTCAGCATCTTCTTGAAAGTCATCGGAAGGACCCCTCTCCTGTTCAGCCTCTTTGGGCTCAGCGGTTATTTTACCGCTGCTGGAGGGGACTATCGGTCTCGCATCTGCAAAACCGTATACGTCAATTGACGTAGGTGGGGTGGCGAAACCGGAACGCTCGCCCATTCCTCCCGGCGCGCATCGGATTGCGCCGAGACATGCTGGAGATCAAGCGCTCAATTGTGCGGCTTGTCGGTATCAGAATTTTCGAGAATCGCTTCTTGATGATACCAGCTATCGAAGTCGATATGCGTCTTCGGCGCTGTGACCGAGGGACCGTTCAAAATAACATCGTTGCGCAGTCCCTTAAAGCCTGAACGGCCGCCAACGGGAAACTGGTAGATGGTTGCGCTCTCCATATGCGGTTCGCTTCTCATGACATTCACTCTTTCGTTGAATACCCGGCATTGTTGCTTCACCTGGAATATACTCTCAAAAAAGCTGAAAAGCACCCCAGCTGATTAAAAAAATATCAATAAGCCTAAAAATTAGGCGGCACATAATCAGTTTGATCTAAAGAACAGTCTTTATGCAGATATCGACTCAAACTGAGAATTTTTTGCGGGAAATTTGAGCTCACACGCCAAAACGGCATCATTTTTGACCAAAAATAGCGCCTGCCCCTGCGAAAGCATCGGAAATTGCACGATTTTCCAAATTTGTGACGTTGGGCGTTTCACCGAATTTTTGCCCTCGAGAATCACTTTGTGCCAGAAAAATGAAGATGACCTTATCTCAACAGCGAAACTGGCACGGCGCATGCTTCTGTAAGGGCAGCACTTGAAAGCGGGAACGGTTGAGAAAACGGTTTTACCCGCAGAAGGATATCAAGGCTTCGCATCTTAACCTATGAGAGGTTCGTAATGACTAAGTTCAAACTCGAGTACATCTGGCTGGATGGTTACAAGCCGGTAGCAAACCTGCGCGGCAAGACGCAGATCAAGGAATTCGACGAATTCCCGACACTCGAGCAGCTTCCGCTCTGGGGCTTCGATGGCTCCTCCACGATGCAGGCCGAAGGCCATAGCTCGGATTGCGTTCTGAAGCCCGTCGCCATCTACCCAGATCCAGCCCGCACCAACGGCGCACTCGTGATGTGCGAAGTCATGATGCCGGATGGCGTTACGCCGCACGCATCCAACAGCCGCGCGACGATCCTTGATGACGAAGGCGCATGGTTCGGCTTCGAGCAGGAATACTTCTTCTACGAAGATGGTCGTCCGCTCGGCTTCCCTGAGCAGGGTTACCCAGCTCCACAGGGGCCATATTACACAGGCGTCGGCTACAAGAACGTCGGCTCCATCGCTCGCGAAATCGTTGAAGAGCACCTCGACCTCTGCCTCGAAGCCGGCATCAACCACGAAGGCATCAACGCCGAAGTGGCCAAGGGCCAGTGGGAATTCCAGGTGTTCGGCAAGGGCTCCAAGAGCGCGGCCGACCAGATCTGGATCGCGCGTTACCTGCTTCTTCGCCTCTGCGAAAAGTATGGCATCGACGTCGAATTCCACTGCAAGCCACTCGGCGACACCGACTGGAACGGTTCTGGCATGCACTGCAACTTCTCCACTAAGTTCATGCGTGAAGTTGGCGGCAAGGAATATTTCGAAGCGCTCATGGCTGCTTTTGAAAAGAACTGGAAAGAGCACATCGACGTTTACGGCCCAGACAACCATCTGCGCCTGACCGGCAAGCACGAAACAGCGCCTTGGAACAAGTTCTCCTACGGCATCGCTGACCGTGGCGCGTCGATCCGCGTTCCGCATTCCTTCGTCAACAACGGCTACAAGGGCTACCTCGAAGACCGTCGTCCGAACAGCCAGGGCTGCCCATACCAGATCGCTTCCGTCGTCCTCCAGACGATTGCTGAAGTGCCACTCGCAAAGTCTGCTGCTGCCTGATAAATCAGAAGATGGCGTCGCTCGTTCCGGGTGACGCCATTTTTGTGTCCAGAGTTTGCAATTGCGAACGGCTGGTCGCTCAGTTGACCTTTTCCTCCCTCGTACGCGCCCTATTCTCTGCGCTGACGTAACCAATAAATCGGGACGGTGAGCGATGGGCATTCTCCAAAAATTCTCTCTGGAACACCGCACGGCCATCATCACCGGCAGCGGGCGCGGCCTCGGCTTTGAAATTGCCAAGGCCTTTACCGAGGCGGGAGCCCATGTCTGGCTGACCGGGCGCAATGCCGAAACACTGGAAAAATCGGTCAACAGCCTTCGTGAAGCCGGCGGCAAAGCGGACTATGCCGCCTTCGATATCGCGGACACCGCCGCTGGCAGCGACCTCGTTCGCCACATCATGAAAGAGGCCGGGCACCTCGATATTCTTGTCAACAATGTTGGAGCACGGGACCGTCGTCCGCTCTGTGACTTCCAGGACAATGACGTGCTGGATCTTATCCGCACCGACCTCACATCCTCCATTTGCCTGTCGCGTGATGCAGCAGAAGCCATGAACGCAAACGGCTACGGGCGTATCATTACGATCACCTCAATCCTCGGCCATGTGGTGAAGCCCGGCGATGCGATCTACCCGGTTGCCAAGCAGGGCCTGACCGGAATGATGCGCAGCATCGCTGTGGAATATGGCGCGCGCGGCATCACCAGCAATGCCATCGCACCCGGCATGTTCGCAACGGAAACCAATGCGGCGCTTGCAGAAGACCCGGATATGCTGGCTTTCGCCAAGCTGCGCGTACCCCTGGAGCGCTGGGGAAAACCGGATGAAATCGCTGGTGCGGCCCTGTTTCTGGCCAGCGAGGCGGCATCTTTCGTCAATGGCCACGTACTGACTGTGGATGGCGGCATGTCGGTCCGCCTTTAAGACCCGTGGCACCGTATTTCTCTTGCAAACCAAGACCGTTAGCCCGAATGTGCACAATTGAGCATCACCCCAGAAAAGGCGCTGGTTTTTAGGCATGGCCGCACGGCAACGCATCATCCCCGTCAGGCGCGAATATAACCGCTGGGTCGCCAACCAGACGCTGGAAGATTATGCGCTGCGCTTCACGGCCAAAAGCGCGCGGCAATTCTCCTCCAGCCGCATCTCTCACACTGCCATCGGCGCGATTTCCTTTCTGGCGCTCGAAGCCATCGGCGGCGCGATCACCCTCTCCTACGGCACGACAAACGCATTCTTCGCCATTCTCGTCGCTGCCTCCGTGATGCTGGCGGTGGGCGTGCCGATCAGCCGCTACGCCATCCGCTACGGCGTCGATATCGACCTACTGACGCGCGGTGCGAGCTTCGGTTATATCGGCTCCACCATCACCTCGCTGATCTACGCCGCTTTCACCTTCATGCTGTTTGCCATCGAGGCATCGATCATGTCCGGCGCGCTAGAGCTGGCGCTCGGCATACCGCTCTGGATGGGCTATATCATTTCGGCCATCATGGTCATTCCGCTCGTCACCCATGGCGTGCGCCTGATCAGCCGTTTCCAGATCATCACCCAGCCTTTCTGGATCGTCCTTAACGTCCTGCCCTTCATCTTCATTGCGTTTCTGGATTGGGAAAAATTCGATCTGTGGCGGGCCTTTGCCGGCATCCACCACGCTTCAGGCCCGCCCGGAACGACTGCCGATTTCAATCTGATCGAATTCGGCGCAGCCTCCGCCGTCATTCTGGCGCTGATGTCGCAGATTGGCGAACAGGTGGATTTCCTTCGCTTCCTGCCCGCAGAGGGCAAGCTGAAGCTACGGCACCGCTTTGCCGTGTTTCTCGCCGGTGCTGGCTGGGTGCTGGTCGGCGTGCCGAAACTTCTGGCGGGCTCCTTCCTTGTGGTGCTCACCTTCAGCTCCGGCGTTCCCGTGGATCGTGCCGCAGATCCATCGCAAATGTACCTCACCGCCTTCGGCTATATGATCCCGAACGAAAACGCCGCTTTGTTGCTGATGGTGGCGTTCGTTGTCGTTTCGCAGTTGAAGATCAACGTCATGAACGCTTATGCCGGGTCGCTGGCATGGTCGAACTTTTTCTCGCGCCTTACCCACAGTCACCCCGGTCGCGTCGTCTGGCTCGTCTTCAACGTGCTGATCGCGCTACTGTTGATGGAACTCGGCATCTACCGGCTGCTGGAAGAAACGCTCGGCATCTTCTCCATCATCGCCATGGCATGGCTGTGCACCATCTCCGCCGACCTCTTCATTAACAAGCCGCTGGGCCTTGCGCCGCCTGGCATCGAATTCAAACGCGCGCATCTCTACGACATCAACCCCGTCGGCGTCGGCACCATGGCGCTTTCGGCGACGATAGCACTTACCGCGCATTTCGGCCTTTTCGGCAGCCTCGCCGCTTCTCTTGCGCCGTACCTCACATTGGTTATCGCCTTCACCGTTTCGCCACTGCTCGCCTGGGGAACCAAGGGCAAGTTCTACCTTGCCCGCAAGCCACGACAGAAATGGAAGCATGAAAGCAGCATCACCTGCTCCATCTGCGAACATCCGTTCGAACCGGAAGACATGGCGTGGTGCCCGGCCTATGCCGCGCCGATCTGTTCGCTGTGCTGCTCGCTGGATAGCCGCTGCCATGATATGTGCAAGCCGAAGGCCAAGCTGAATTATCAGGTGGCCACCGTCGCCCGCTCCTTCCTGCCGGATGATCTGGTGGCCCGGCTCGCCACCCGGCTGGGGCGCTACGCCATGTCGGCGGCGCTGGCCATCATCCTGTTGGGCGCTACCCTGGCGCTGATTGCCCATCAGGTCGGCACCGCCTCCCCCGCAACCGTCGATGTGGTCAATCGCACCATCCTTGCCGTCTTCTTCGTCTTTGCCGTCATTGCCGGTATCGTCTGCTGGTTTCTGGTTCTGGCCCATGACAGCCGCGTCGTGGCAGAAGAAGAATCCTCTCGCCAGAACACGCTTCTGCTGAAGGAAATCGCCGCCCATAAAAAGACGGACGCCGCACTTCAGAACGCCAAAGACACGGCGGAAGCCGCCAACCGCGCAAAAAGCCGCTATGTCGTTGGCCTCAGCCACGAATTGCGCACGCCGCTGAATGCCGTTCTCGGCTATGCGCAGATCCTCGAGCGCGACGAAACGATACCGCAGCCGCGCCAATCCGCTATCAAGGTCATCCGCCGCTCCGCTGATCATCTGTCGGGGCTGATCGATGGCCTGCTGGATATTTCAAAGATCGAAGCAGGCCGGTTGCAGGTCTATTCCAACGAAATCAACATTCAGGATTTCCTCGACCAGATCATCGATCTGTTCCGCCCACAGGCGCAGGCAAAGGGGCTGGAATTGTTGCATGAGCGCACACGCGCACTGCCGCAATATGTCCGTACCGATGAAAAGCGCCTGCGCCAGATCCTTGTCAATCTTCTCTCAAACGCCATCAAATTCACCGATACTGGCATCGTCAATTTCGATGTCGCCTATCGCAGCCAGGTCGCGACGTTCACCATTTCAGATACGGGACGCGGCATTGCCGAAAAGGATTTGAGCCGCATCTATGAGCCCTTCCAGCGCGGCGAGGCCGAAAGCATTCGCCCCATGCCGGGCCTTGGGCTCGGGCTCACCATCACCCAGCTCTTGACCAACACGCTGGGCGGTGAAATCTCCGTCGTTAGCGAGAAAGACAAGGGTTCGACCTTCAAGGTGCGTCTGATGCTTTCCGCGGTGGATCGTCCCAGCACCGCGCCCGCGCCGGAAAAAACCATCGTCTCCTATTCCGGCCCACGCCGCACAATCGTCGTGGTTGACGATAATGAGGATCATCGCGAATTGATGCGCGAGGTGCTCGGTCCCCTCGATTTCGTCGTGCTGACGGCGCAGAGCGGCCCGGATTGCCTGACGCTCATCGAAGGCGTCCAGCCCGACCTCTTCCTCATCGACATTTCCATGCCCGGCATGAGCGGCTGGCAACTGGTGACGAGGTTGCGCGCGGCAGGCCAGACGGCACCGCTCATCATGCTCTCGGCCAATATTGGTGACGGGTCGATTGCCGGTGCGGGTGATGACAATCACAACGACACGATTGCCAAGCCCGTCGACATTCGCCGCCTGTGCGACAAGCTCGCCGTTCATCTTGGCCTGACATGGGTCTATGACACGGATGCCACTGCCCCACCCAAACCCGCCAAAGCCGAAATCACCAGTCCGGGGCCATCGCACATCAAGGATTTGCAGCAACTGGGTGAAATCGGTTACATCAGAGGTATCGAGGCAAAGCTTGCCGATCTCGCCCGCACATCGGAAAACATCGCCTTCACCGAAGAACTGACAAGTTATGTGCAGGCCTTCGACATGGCGGGCTATGCCGCCTTCCTCCGCCGTTTTGAAAACCTATCAGCCAAGGAGCGTCAGCCATGAGCTTACAGCCTGCCGCGCTCGCGAAGGATATCGTTCTTCTGGTGGATGACAGCCCTGATGCCCTGGGCTTCCTGACCGATGCGCTGGAGCAATCCGGCTTTTCCGTGCTGATCGCCACCTCCGGGCAGTCCGCACTCAACATCGCCGAACGCATCACACCCGATATCATCCTGCTCGACGCCGTCATGCCGTCCATGGACGGTTTCGAGACCTGTACACGGCTGAAATCCAACGCCGCAGTGACGCAGGTGCCGGTCATCTTCATGACGGGGCTGACCGAGACGGAGCATGTCGTGCGGGCGCTCGAATCCGGCGGCGTGGATTATCTGACCAAGCCGATCAATATCGATGAATTGCGCGCCCGCATACGCGTTCATCTGTCCAACGCCCGCTCCGCACAGAGCGCGCGCGTGGCGCTGGATGCCGCAGGCCGCCACCTGCTGGCGGTGCGCGCAAACGGTGCCATCCACTGGTCAACCCCACAGGCAACACGGCTGGTCAACGCCGCAACAGGTCGCGATGACGGGCTGGAGATCGTGACGCAACACATCGCAGGCTGGCTGGCCAATCGCGGAAACGATGCGCTTCGGGATGCGCCGCTGACCATTCAACAGGCGGACCGCGCCACGTTGCAGCTGACATTCCTCGGTGCCATGGGACCGGACGAGCATCTATTTCGGCTCACTGCTGCCAGCGATAAATCCGCCGATGCCATGTTGCGCCAGCATTTTTCGCTGACCATCCGTGAATCCGAAGTGTTGCTGTGGATTGCCAAAGGAAAATCAAATCGCGATATCGGCGATATTCTCGGTCTATCCGCCCGTACGGTGAACAAGCATCTGGAGCAGATTTACGTCAAGCTCGGCGTTGAAAATCGTGCTTCCGCCGCTGTCAAAGCGGCCCACATTCTGCACGACGCATAGCAAAACGGGCGCAGAAACTGCACCCGTTTGTGGACATATAATGTGACACCGATTAACGGCAGACGCGGGTTTCTTTGATGACAACGCGGCCGTGATGATTAGTGCGCACTTTCTTGACGAAACAATCGCGTGCTGGGCGATGATGGCGCGGACGGTATTCTTCACGCACTGGCTGGCGAACGACGCGTTCGGTGGTCGTGACTGTCACACCTTGGGCAAAAGAAGGAGCGGCGAAGGTGAAAACAGACGAAACTGCGATCAAAGACGAGATGAGAAGTATTTTCATGGCGAGACCTCATTGTTATGTTGCGAACAAACGTTCGATAACGTCAGCGGTTCCAGCGAAAAACATTAAACCTGCGTAATGTTGCTCATCCGAAAAAGCGTAGATCTTCCAGCGACATAGAAGAATGAATATTAGAAAAGACACCAATAATCTGATCGTCCTCTCCGGCTGCTCGGGTGGCGGCAAATCCACTCTGCTGAACGAGCTTGTCAAACGCGGTTACGCCACCGTCGAAGAACCCGGCCGCCGTATCGTCAGCCAGGAAATGCAGAGCAAGGGAACGGCGCTGCCGTGGGTCGACATGGAGGCATTTGCCCGCCATGCCGTCGCGATGGCACTGGTTGATCGGGATAATGCACCAGAGAGAGATTGGGTGTTCTTTGATCGCGGGTTGATCGATGCGGCCTCCGCCCTTCATCAGGTTTGCGGCAATGGCTTCCTGCACGAGCTGAAACACCTCCACCGCTACAATCCCCTCGTCTTCCTGACGCCGCCGTGGCCAGAAATCTACGTAACGGATGGCGAACGCCAGCATGATTTCGCGGCAGCTGTCGATGAGTATGAACGCTTGCTTCGCGATTATACTCATCTTGACTACGAGACCATCATACTGCCGAAACTGAGTGTCAGCGAACGCGCCGATTTCGTTTTGAACCGCCTCGGCTGAACTACTGGTTCTGGATAAGCTGTGACACGGTGACGAATTCGAAGCCGCGTTGACGCAGTCCATCGATGATCTGCGGCAGGGCTTGGCGCGACACTTCACGGCTGCGATACATGACGTGCAGGATGATGATCGATCCATTTTTGGCGTTATCGAGGACATAGCGTGTCATCGCATCGGCATTATCGGCCACTTCAGGGAACGATTCCGGCTCGACATCCCACATGATGGTTTTTCGACCGTGCTGCGAGAGATACCATGGGAGTGTAACGAGCTTTTTGCCATAGGGTGGACGAAACACGATTTCGCCCTGATATCCCGCAGCCCGGATCGCCACATCCGTGCGCTCGATCTCTTCCTTCACGCGCGTCGATCCCATCCACGCCATGTTGGAATGCGAATAGGAGTGATTGCCGATCTCATGACCTGCCGCCATGATCAATCGCGCCAGCGGTAGATTTTCCTCTATTTCTTTACCAGTCAGGAAGAACGTCGCGGTGACGTTGCGATCCCTGAGAATGCTCAAGACATCCTGCGTAAAACGCGGCGACGGGCCGTCGTCAAAGGTCAGCGCCACAATCGGCTTGTCGGTCTCTACCCTCGCGACGATGTCGCCGAACAATTGCGTGGTGCGGGATTTGCTCAAGAGGTGCACACCGATCAAGACACCGACGAGGGCAACGAGGAAGAGGAAAACAGGAATAAACCGCCGAACCACCATTGCTACCTCTGTTTGCAATTTTTGCGCAACGTTGTTGTTTCCTGCCTTGTTGGCTCCATTATGGCAATGCCAGTCGGAATACGCCCCAAACGAAAAAGCCCGGCATCTCTGCCGGGCTTTCTGGTATTAGGTCGATAAGGCTCAGGTGCCCTGCTGGAAGTAGCTATACTTGCCGTCTGGGCCCTTCTTCCACTCGTACATGACGTAGCCTGGAAGCTTCGGGTCACCCTTTTCGTCGAAGGAAAGTTCGCCGAGAACGGTGGAGAACTTGCCCTTCTTCATCGCAGCAGCAACTTTTTCGGCGTCGAGCGAGCCAGCATCCTTGGCAGCAGCAGCGATCGTCTGCAAAGCGGCGTAGGAATACAGCGTGTAAGCTTCAGGGTTGAAGCCCGCAGCCTTGAACTTGGCAACCAGATCCTTGTTGGCAGGGTTGATGGTTGGATCAGGACCGAATGTGTTGAGCGTACCTTCAACGGCATCGCCAGCGATGGAAGCCAGTTCGTTGGAGACGATGCCGTCACCGGAAACGAGCTTGGCTTTCAGGCCCTGGTCGGCAGCCTGGCGGATGATGAGACCTGCTTCGGTGTGGAGACCACCCCAATAGATAACCGTAACGCCAGCTTCCTTCATCTTGGCGATGAGGGCCGAGAAGTCCTTGTCGCCAACGTTTATGCCTTCATAGATGGCTTCTTTGACGCCAGCAGCGTTTGCTGCCTTCTTGGTTTCATCGGCAAGACCCTGACCGTAAGGTGTCTTATCGTGAATGATAGCGACTTTTGCGTCCTTGTAGTGATCGGCCAGATACTTGCCGGCGATACCACCCTGCTGGTCGTCACGACCGCAGGTACGGAACGTGTTCCACAGACCGCGTTCGGTGAAAACAGGGTTTGTCGCAGCAGGCGTGATTTCGAGGATGCCGTTTTCTGCATAGACTTCAGATGCCGGGATCGAAACGCCCGAGTTGAAGTGACCGACAACGAACTTGACGCCGTCAGCAACGAACTTGTTGGCAACCGAGATGCCCTGCTTCGGGTCGGAAACGTCGTCGCCAAGCACGATCTTGATCTTTTCGCCGTTGATCCCACCGGCAGCATTGATATCTGCCGCAGCCTGCTCAGCACCCTTCTGGAGCTGTGCACCAAAAGCCGCATTCGGGCCTGTCAAAGGACCGCCGACGCCGACAAGAATGTCAGCCCAGGCAGAACCACTGAAGGCGACCATTGCGGTCAGCGCAACTGCGGAAAGAAGAGACTTCTTCATTATATTACTCCCAGTTCCATGGTTGGGTTGTTTATCCATGCCTGCTCAGCACCCACCTTAACTGCTCAGGCTGTTCCACTCTTGCGGGCATTCTGAATTCAGAAAAACGCCGCTGTCAATCTTTCTTCTTATAAGAAAACGCTGAAGTCCGTTCATACAGCCAATAGTACCTATCGACCATCTGGCTGGTGCGCCGCATGCGGAAACCAACCGTTGCTAGAACGAGCAGAAGAACGACATCGATCAGGTAATAGAAGCCATTGAGCATAGGACCTGCAAACAGCGAATAGTGTAGGAAGCGCATCACGACGCCTAAAAGCAGCACGTAAACGACGACCATTGGATATTCGCCCCAGCCATCCGCCACGGACTTGCCAGCCCGCCACGCCGTCCAGAACCCAAGAAGGACGACCAGCACGCGTAGAACGTACCGCACACCGATGTCACTTTCGAAAAAAAGTCCCTGCATCTTTTTCCCCATCCGTGCCCCGAAGCGGTTTCGCCGCAGAGCATGCCTTTGGTATTGCGCCCACCGTTTATCGGAAGGCTTTATTGTTATCTGTGATCGACAAAGCCCAACGGAGGTATTTGCCGATGATCCGCGCCCGCAAACACAGGCGCAGACATAATCAGTGACGACCGCCTTCGAGATAGGCTGCGCGCACTTCCGGATTTGCCAGAAGTTCCTTGCCGGAACCGCTCATCGTGACCTTGCCATTGACCATGACGTAAGCCCGATCAGACAGTTTCAAGGCTGCAAACGCGTTCTGCTCCACCAGAAAGACGGTGAGCCCTTCTTCCTTGTTGAGCGTCTTGATCGCTTCGAAGATACCCTTGACGATCAAAGGCGCGAGGCCAAGCGACGGCTCGTCCAGCAAAAGCAATTTAGGGCGGGACATCAACGCGCGACCGATGGACAACATCTGCTGCTCACCACCCGAAAGCGTGCCGCCGCGCTGGCTCTGACGTTCCTTCAGACGCGGGAACATCACGAAAATCTTTTCGACGTCCTCTTTGAAATATTTGAGGTTATCGAGATTTGCGCCCATCTGGAGATTTTCCAGCACAGTCATACGCGGAAAGATACGACGCCCCTCAGGCGACTGAGCGATGCGCCTGCGGGCGATAAGATGCGTCGGGATCTGGGTGATGTCTTCACCATCGAATATCACCGAGCCGGTGCGCGCCTGCGGACTGCCGCAGATCGTCATCATCAGCGTCGACTTGCCAGCACCGTTGGCACCGATCAGGCTGACGATTTCACCCTTGTTGACTTCCACATCGACGCCAGCGAGAGCGCGAATGTTTCCATAATAGGTTTCGACGTTCTGGACTTTGAGAAGGGGTTCAACGGACATCAAAGCGTTCCCCCAAGTTCTTCTGCAATCACTTCTTCCACTTCATCATCCTCGACACCCAAATAGGCGGCGATGACCTTCGGGTCGTTCTTCACATGATCTGGCGTACCATCGGAAATCTTCTGACCATATTCGAGAACCACGACGTGATCGGAAATCTCCATCACGACAGACATATCATGCTCGATGAGGAGCAAGGACGTGCCCTCAGCTCGGATGCCGCGCAACAGGTTGTTGAGCGCCAGCGATTCCTTCGGATTGAGACCGGCCGCCGGTTCATCAAGGCACAAGAGTTCCGGCTCTGTGCACATGGCACGTGCGATCTCCAGACGACGCTGCGCGCCATAGGGAAGATCGCCAGCAGGATCGTCAGCGCGATCCGTCAGATCGGCCTTGTCCAGCCAGTATTTGGCCTTCTCGATCGCCGCGGCTGCTGCCTTGCTATAGGTCGGCAGCCCCAGAAGGCCGAGGATGGTGTAGCCAGACGCCTTCATCAGCGCGTTGTGCTGGGCGACCAGCAGGTTTTCTAGCACCGTCAGACCGGAGAAAAGCCGGATATTCTGGAAGGTGCGGGCAACCTTGGCTTTCTTTGTGATCTCGAAATCCGGCAACCGCTCAAGGAGATGCTCCTCACCGGTTTTCCGACGCATGGTGATCATGCCCATCGTCGGCTTGTAGAAGCCGGTGATGCAGTTGAAGACAGTCGTCTTGCCTGCGCCATTCGGCCCGATCAGAGCGGTGATGTCTCCGCGCTTGGCCTCGAAGGAGAAGTCGTTGATGGCCATCAGGCCGCCAAACTTCATGGACAAGTGTTCGACTTTCAGGATCGTGTCTTGTGTCATGTCAATGTTTCCGGAAGCCATCAGCCGTGACCTTCCTTGGTAAAGCTGCCGGAGACGGACTTGCGCTCTTTCAGGAAGGCCGTGGGTTCACGAGAGCCGACAAAACCGCGAGGTTTGAACAGCATGACGATGATCATCGCCAGGCCGAACAGCAGCATACGGTAGAGTTCCGGTGTGAAATCGGGTCCGAAGATGTGCTTGAGGAATTCCATTTCGCGCAGCAGTTCCGTACCACCCACCATGACAACAGCCGCAATAGCGATCCCCGTCAGCGAACCCATACCACCAAGAACGACGATGGCGAGAATGACGGCCGATTCCAGGAAGACGAAGCTTTCCGGCGAGACGAAACCCTGACGTGCCGCAAAGAATGAGCCCGCAAAACCGCCGAACATGGCGCCGGTCGCAAAGGCGGTCAGCTTGGTCTTGACGGTATCGATACCGAGCGAACGGCAGGCGATTTCATCTTCACGCAAGGCTTCCCATGCACGACCGATCGGCATGCGGCGCAGCTTGATCGTGACGTAAGCCGTCAGCATGCACAGCAACAGAATGACGTAGAACAGGAAAATCTTGTAGTAGGACGACGACATCGTCAGACCGAATGTCTTGGCGAAGTTGTTGGGCGCGCCGACATCGAAAGACCAGATGCCGAAGACGGATGCCTTGGCGATGCCCGAAATACCGAATGTTCCCTTGGTGACGTCCGTCCAGTTAAGCAGCACAAGCCGGATAATCTCACCGAAGGCCAGTGTAACGATGGCGAGGTAGTCGCCGCGCAGGCGCAGCACGGGAAAGCCGAGGATAATGCCCCAGAAGGCGGCCAGAACGCCGGCCATCGGCAGGAGAACCCAGAACGACAATCCAAAGTGACTGGATAGCAGGGCGTAGGAATAGGCACCGACCGCATAGAAGGCAACGTAACCCAGATCGAGCAGGCCAGCGAGGCCAACCACGATGTTGAGACCCCATGCCAGCATGACATAGATCAGAATCTGGATGCCGAAGTTATCGACGAGCTTCAACGATCCCTGGAAACCAAAGAGACCAACGGCAATCGCGGGATAGATCAGCAGAAACACCAGCGCGATCTTAAGGAAATGCTTGCGAAAGAAACCTTTCTCTTCGGAAACTTCCAGAATGCCGGACTTGGCCTTTGCCAGTTTGCGGCTGTCCAGATGCGGCTTGATGAAGCCCACGACGAGGAAACGACCAACGGCTGCAATGGCGACGAAGATGGCCAGAAGGCCCCAGCGCGTGCCCCAGATCAACTGGTTGTTGATGTCCTGATAGGTGACGATGCCAACGTAAAGAACGAACATTCCCAGCGAGACGACACCCGCCAGCAAGCCTTCCTTCAGGGCCTGCGCCATAAGGCTCTGGCCGGAGGTTGCTTTTTCGGAAGTGATATTTGCCATGATCTTAAACCTTCTCGACTTCCGGACGGCCCAGAATACCAGTCGGCTTGAAAATCAGAACGAATGCAAGGATACCGAATGCGGCGACGTCCTTGTAAGCGATGGAGAAATAGGCAGACCAGAGGCTCTCGATGAGACCGATGAGCAAGCCACCCAGCACCGCACCCGGTAGCGAGCCAATGCCGCCAAGTACAGCCGCCGTGAACGCCTTGACGCCTGGAATGAAGCCATCGTTGAAGGACGCAACACCGTAATACATCAGGTACATCGTGCCAGCGACGGCAGCGAGTGCGGCACCCATGACGAAGGTGATCGAAATGGTGCGGTCAACATCCACACCCAGAAGGGCTGCCATCTTGCGATCCTGCTCGGTGGCGCGCTGCGCACGGCCAAGCGGCGTCTTGTTGACGATGTACCAGAAGGCGAGCAGCAGAACCGAGGTAATTGCCACGATGACGAGCTGCTTCAGCGAAATGGTAATGGCACCGAAATGATAGACGTCCGTGACAAGCGCCGGGATCGGCTTGTTGCGCGGGCCCTGCGTAACCTGAATGAAGTTGGACAATGCAATGGACATGCCGATGGCCGTGATCAACGGCGCGAGACGGAACGAGCCACGAAGCGGGCGATAGGCCACACGCTCGATTGCCCAGTTCCACAGACCGGTCATCAGCATCGCCACGACCATCATCACCAGAAGAAGAATGACGACTGGGATACCAGCGAAAAAGGAGGTGAGAATCAGAAAAACGATCAACGCCGCAAAGCCGCCAAGCATGAAAATATCGCCATGGGCGAAGTTGATCATGCCGACAATGCCATAAACCATCGTATAGCCAATAGCGATGAGTCCATAGATCGACCCAAGAGTCAGCCCGTTGATGAGCTGCTGGAAGAAGTACTCCATATTTTTCCCCCGGACCCATCCTCAAACGGAACAGGTCTCGTTTATGTTGCTTCCGGGGGCTGCATTTTTTGTCCCCCTTACCCAAAACCCATATCGCGTTCGGAAGAAATGTGAAGTCAAAAAGGAGTCATTTGTCTCAATATTTGAAATTTCCCCATGCAATGCTGCCTGACAGATCACAACGATCATATTTTCGGCACGAGGTGCCATAAAAAACGGCTTGGCTTCGGACCTATGAAGAGATTCGCCCGCTCTTGGGGATCATGAGCAACGATCCGATTGCGTTGTAAATCAAGCCATGAAAGCTTATGTCGTCTTTGCTGGGGGATACCTCTGGCAACCGACAAAGGGACGTCGATGCTCGAAATATTAATAGCGGCCACATTGAAAGCGGGCAAAGAGATCATGTCCGTGCATGCTGCCGGACCGCATGTTAGCTACAAGAACGATTGCTCACCCGTGACGGAAGCCGATCAGAGAGCCGAAGACGTCATACTGGACGCGCTTGCGCTACACTTTCCTCACATACCGGTCATCGCCGAAGAAGCTGCGGCCAACGGCATCGTCCCGAATGCCGGCGATGAGTTTTTCCTGGTCGATCCGCTGGATGGTACGAAGGAGTTCATTTCCGGAAAACAGGACTTCACCGTCAATATTGCGCTGGTTCGCGGTGGAGCGCCCGTGCTGGGCGTTGTCTACGCACCGGCGTTGAAAGTGCTGTGGACGGGAGACGGGAATGTCGCCTGCAAGGTTCAGATTTCCGATGAATTCGAGCAGACGGACGTGCGCAAAGTTCGGTGCCGCGCCAAGCCGACAATTCCCATTGCCGTCATCAGCCGCTCCCACTGCACACCCAAGACGGAAGCCTTCGTTGCCGCACATGGTTTGATCGACAGCATATCCATAGGCTCTTCCTTGAAGTTCTGCATGCTGGCCGAAGGCGCGGCAGACGTCTATCCGCGCTTCAGCCGCACCATGATGTGGGATACCGCAGCGGGCGATGCCGTTTTGAGAGCGGCAGGCGGCATAACATTGGATATGTCTGGCCTACCCCTGCGCTACGAGCTTGAGGATGGCGACGAAGACGGCCTTGCCAACCCGGACTTCATCGCCTGGGGTGCCGCACCTTGAAGCCGCTCAAAAAATAATTTCGCACTTTTCTCCACGGACGTTCCCGTGGCCACACAATCTCCAGCGCAACGGAGATTGAACCATGACGCAACAGACGACACGACTTGAACTGCCCTATATTCTGCCGTCCCAGGCACAGAAGCACGTTACCCACAACGAAGCCCTGCAACGGCTGGATGCGATCACGCAACTGGTCATCCACAGTGAGATCGGCGCACCTCCCGGCACGCCACAAGAAGGCGACTGCTTTCTGATTGCTGCTGCAGCTACCGGTGAATGGTCTGGTAAAACAGGGAAACTGGCATTCCGGCAGGATGATGCCTGGATCTACCTATCTCCGCGAGAAGGATGGCAGGCCTGGTTTGTGGAAAGCGGACGGGCACGGGCGCTGCAAAATGGGAGCTGGCGAGAGATTCCGCTGCCTGAAAGCGCCAGTTTCCAGCAGCTGGGTGTAAACGCCACCGCAGATGCGGCCAATCGACTGGCCGTATCGTCCGCAGCCAGCCTGTTCACCAACGCCTCGTCCGGCGGTGGACACCAGGTAAAGGTCAACAAGGCGACATCAGCCGATACCGCGTCGTTGCTGTTCCAGTCCGGCTGGAGCGGACGTGCGGAAATGGGTCTGGCCGGCAACGACAGCTTTTCGATCAAGACCACGGCAGATGGCGCAACGTGGACGACGGCGCTTTCGATCTCCGGTGCCGGGCAGGTCTCGATGCCCGCCCGCCCCCTCGTGCGCGCCGGTCGCGCGGCGGGCAACATTTCGCATGCGGCGGGGTCAGTCTCAGGCTTTACCGACCTCCCCGTCCAGCAAGGTGGATTTGCGCTCGGCAATGTCGTGACCGACACGCTGAAAGAACTGAGGGTCCCGGCAACCGGTATCTATGTCATGACGGTGTCGCTGGCTGTCGTCTCCTCTTCGGGACATACGGTAACGATCAGGATCAATGGCACGTCAAGCTCATTTGCCTTGAACGGCACCACATCCGCTGCCAACAGCCTGCAATCTGCAAGCTTCATAGTCCCGTTGACAGCGAACGACAGGATATCACTGGCACATGGCGGCACCTGCCAGCTTGCCTACGGCGCGCGAAAATCGGAAATCTCACTGATAATGCTCTAATCTGTCACGCTTGCCGTCACGAAAGCGGACGGCAAGCGGACTTTACTTTCGCGACAGCGTTGCAGCCAGAATAGAGCGGATTTTGCCAGGCTAACCACTGCCCGCAGATATGATGGAGTTCCGATATGACTTCATATCGCAGCCATCGACACAAAAAATAACAAAATGATTTTTTCTTTTTGGCACAAGAATCCAGCAAAGCTCGAACAAATCGGGCGAAACCATTCAAATTCTTAACAAATCCTCACAAGTTGCTTAGGTAATTTTTAAAGGTACCGCCCTAAAGTGCATCAGATATGGTCTTGAGTTTGTGTAGAGTGTCCAATGACCGAAATGATACGCCCACGAGTTAAATATGTCATCGGCCCCGATGGCAGCCCTCTGACGATTGCCGACTTGCCCCCTGCGGACACGCGCCGCTGGGTCATTCGTCGAAAGGCAGAGGTTGTCGCCGCGGTACGAGGAGGACTATTGAGCCTCGAGGAAGCCTGCGAACGTTATACGCTGACAGTGGAGGAGTTCCTCTCCTGGCAGTCTTCTATCAGTGACCACGGCCTTGCCGGTCTGCGCACCACGCGCATCCAGCAATACCGCCACTAAGTTTGCGCTTTCCCCAAAAAGGGAAATCAACGACAAAAATCAAGCGTCACCTTTCTCCAAGATGATGGGGAATGCGTGGCGCTGATTTGTTTGGGCTTGGTAAAAGCATGCTTGTCCGGTGTCCGCATCCTTCACAATCGACGGCATTTTCTTTTCCGATCAAGCCTGTAAACTCCGGGTCAGCGTCAACGGAGTTGAGAGACATGCAGATTTCCACATCCGAGACGGGGTCGAAGGGTCAGTACACGGCAACGCTCGATGGCCATGTCGGTGAAATGACCTATTCCCGCGCCTCTCCAAAACTGATCATCATCGACCACACCGGCGTTGCAAATGAACTGCGCGGAAAAGGTGTCGGCCAGGCGCTGGCGGCTCATGCCGTTGAGGAAGCTCGCAAAGGCGGTTGGAAAATTGTGCCGCTCTGCCCGTTTTTCAAGGCACAGGCGTTAAGACATGCAGAATGGGCTGACTTGATCTCGGGTTGATCAGAACCAGACATCGCCCACGGTACGCCCATCCATCGGCAAATCCTTGAAACTGTGAAGACCCTCGAAGCGCACGATCGGTATACCCGCGACATCAGAAGGTTCTGCGAGCCGAAGATTGACGGCCATCCTCACCCTGCCGTCCGCGTCGGCAGTCGTTCGCCGCCATGAAACCAGATTACCGCACGTCTTGCAGAAATCGAACGTCAGAACCTCCGATCCACGCCGATAGCTGACAAGTTGCCCATTGGGATCGTCCACGGAAATGCCGTGGCCTTCATAATCATAGGCCCAAAGGACACCGTAACGTCGGCATGCCGTGCAATTGCAGATCGTGGCATCCGCGAACTCACCGCGACATTCCCAATTGATTTGCCCGCAAAGGCAGGAACCGCGGATTAGTTTTGGCACATCGCCATCGATTTCCCGCCCCTGTTTCTTTCAGCATCCTGTAGCCGATCACCGGCTGCAAATCACGCCACAAAAAAACCGCCCGAAAAATCGAGCGGCTTTTGTCATTACAGAGAAAACGATTTTGCGCCGGGCAAATTCGAGTGATTTTGCTACCGACGACAGGACATGACGTCACGCCATTGAAAGCAGCCTCCTGATCCACTGGCCACCGTCAATGAGGACGTTTCGTTTCTTCTTTTATGTCTCAGGCGCGAGCACGAATCGCAACGTCGCGATTTTCCAGAGCAGTTGCTCTCTCGTACTCTGCTTGAACTTCTTCCAGAACCGTTTCTGCGGCTTCTTCCTGCATCTTCAGTTCACGAATGGAGACCTGAAGATTATCCGCGCGTTGGCGAGCGGCCTTCGCGAAGGTCGGATAGGCGAAATGCGTTGGATCTGTAATCCCTGATTTGCTCTCCTCCAGAGAAATCTGATGGACCAACTCCTTGGCCATTCGTTCGAATTCGGACATCATTGATTGCAATTGCTGCAATTGACGACGTTTTTCGTTGACCTGAAATTCCTTCAGGCGAACTAGGCTGTCACGCGACTTCATACGCAATACTCCGTGGATAGCGAGACCCCGGTCATAACTGGAACCGACCCTTCATTACGGCATGTGCCGGAATGATTCCGAAAAGTTACCCGACGTTAATAAAAAAATGGCGTCGTTAACCTTTCGTTTACGGGCATCGTTAATGATAAGGCAGATCATTTAAAGGTCGGTAAACGCCAAGTCCGAAAAAACGGGCACGACAATGTAAGAGTCGATTGAGTCACTTAGCGGGATTTGTTCACGTTATGATTCATGTTTGGTGATGCAGATTCGCGTTGAATAACAGTAGACTGGAGCCGGTATTTAATAAATTCTACACACCTTGCCAAAGGTAATTAGAATTTGTTAACCATTTGGTGGCAGCCTGCAAATCAGGCAACGACTGGATCCGCATCGCGCAAAGGGCAATCATTTACCTTCCGCGGCGGCAAAGGGGATAATTATGCGGGTTCTATTGATCGAAGACGACAGCGCAACAGCTCAGAGCATTGAGCTGATGTTGAAGTCTGAAAGTTTCAACGTCTATACGACCGACCTCGGTGAGGAAGGCGTGGACCTTGGAAAGCTCTACGATTACGACATCATTCTTCTCGACCTTAACCTCCCCGATATGTCGGGTTACGAGGTTCTGAGAACGCTTCGCCTGTCCAAGGTCAAGACACCTATCTTGATTCTCTCTGGCATGGCCGGCATCGAAGACAAGGTACGCGGACTGGGCTTCGGCGCAGACGACTATATGACAAAGCCGTTCCACAAGGACGAACTTGTCGCTCGCATTCACGCTATCGTACGCCGTTCCAAGGGCCACGCCCAATCGGTCATCTCGACTGGCGAACTGATCGTCAATCTGGATGCCAAGACGGTGGAAGTTGGCGGTCAGCGCGTTCACCTGACCGGCAAGGAATACCAGATGCTGGAGCTGCTTTCGCTCCGTAAAGGCACCACGCTCACCAAGGAAATGTTCCTCAACCACCTCTATGGCGGTATGGATGAGCCTGAACTGAAGATCATCGACGTTTTCATCTGCAAACTGCGCAAGAAGCTGGCAAATGCCGCAGGCGGCGCAAACTACATCGAAACCGTCTGGGGCCGTGGCTACGTTCTGCGCGAGCCCGATGGTGCGGCTGAATTCCTCGAAACAGCCTGATAGTCTCCCAAGCATGCCCGCAAACAAAAAAACCGCCCCTCATCCGGCGGTTTTTTTGTATTTTACCGACAAAAAATTCGCGGCTTATAGATCTGGCGAACGGAATTACGCGGAATAGCATCAATGTTTTTCAGAAATGCCATAGAATCAGACGCCTCAAGCCTTGCAGCCATTTCAATCGAGGTTTGGATCGGGACATATCTGCGCAACGGCGTAAACGGGTTTTTCGCCGATTATGCGCTGGCCGAGTTCACCGCTGCCAAGTTCGAAGCGATCCTTGCTGCTAATGCCGAACACGTCATCGTTTCGGAAAACGAGAACGGCATCGACGGCTTCATTCGTCTCTCCTTGGACAGTCCAGCACCGTTGCTTGGTTGCTCGTCCACGGAAATCAAAACACTCTATGTCCAGCCAAGACATCACGGAAAAGGCATTGGAAAAAATCTTTTAAATGAAGGCCTTCGGCAATGCGCGAAAATGGGAGTAGATGCGGTTTGGCTGACGGTGAATTCCGAAAATACGGCAGCGCTGGCGTTCTATTCGGCACTCGACTTCAAGAACATCGGCCAAACGCAATTTCGCATCGCGGATCAGGCTTATCTCAACGAGGTTCTACGGCGTCAGATCGTTTAAAGCAACGCAGAAACGGGCCGCCAAAGGCAGCCCGATTTACGACGTGCTTTTTTTTCGAATCAGGCAGCTTCTACGGTTTTCGCCGTAAACACGATACGGTCCTCGTGGACGACGTACTCGATTTTCATCCCGGCCTCCTGGGCCATCAGAAGCGTGTAATAAGGCTGAACGGAATGCGCATCGACGTCTTCCTCTTCCGTACCCTCGGATAATGCCACGAACTTCGCCGGCAGACGCATCATGCGACCCTTTACGGTGATTTCGAACTTGGCATCCGTTTCCGGATTTTCCACGGTCACATCAATGTTACCGCCGCGTGGAATGGCGCTATAGGCCACAAGAAACAGGTTGAGAAGCATTTTGACGCGGTTCTTGGGCACGATGGCGCGTGCACCGTTCCAGGTCACTTCGGCCTTTTTTTCAGCTGCGGCAAAGTCCTTGGCAGCCTTTTCGGCTTCGCCAGTGTCGATGGATGCACCGGCGGAACCGGACGCACCGAACGCAAGGCGGGCAAATTTCAGACGGACAGACGCGTTGACGGCCGAGGTGCGGATCAGATCAAGTGCATCCGCGTCGGAACCGCCCTCATCCAGAAGCTCCAATCCGTTGTTGATGGCACCCACGGGCGAGATCACATCGTGGCACACGCGACTGCACAGAAGAGCCGCCAGATCGGGGCCTGATAGAGTCAGGTTGGGTTTGCTCGTCATAGAATTCTCTCCTGCGCAAGGCTGCGCGGACCGTGTGGAAGTTATTAAGCCATAATGACACCATATTTGGTAAACCGATTGTTAATATCATGGTTTCAAAATGCCAAATGTCTTAACAGGGCAAAACGAACGAAACAGACGGACGGAATTGAAGATGCGACATACCGAACTCCGCACCATCGCACGCCTCGGACTGGTAAAGATTTTCGTGGTACTCGCGAGCCTTTGCGTGTCTGCCGCGCATGCCTCTGCCCAGAGCAGCGACCAATACTCCCTTCAGGAGATTGTCGACGCTGGACATGGATTTTTTGGTGAAACCACCGGTGGCCTGGCAAAGGTGGTGGAACGCGCCTTTCAGCAATACGGCCTGCCCAATGGTTATATTCTCGGTCAGGAAGGTTCCGGCGCATTCGTGGCCGGTCTGACCTATGGCGAAGGCCAGCTTTACACCAAGAATGCCGGCCAACATCCGGTTTTCTGGCAAGGTCCTTCGCTTGGCCTGGATTATGGTGGCCAGGGCACACGCGCCATGATGCTTGTTTATAATCTTCCCGCCGTCAACGCACTTTACCGCCGTTACGGTGGCGTATCCGGCTCGGCCTTTATCGTTGCAGGCGTTGGCATGACCGTGTTGAAAAACAGCGACGTCACCATTGCCCCAATCAGAACAGGCATCGGCGCACGTCTCGGCATCAATGTCGGTTATCTGAAGTTGACGCCGCAGCCGACATGGAATCCGTTCTGATTCGCAATTGCCTGATATTGGCGTAACATGGTGCTGGCTTTGTCTTGCAAGGATAAGGCCTGGCACAAGATTGGCGTGAAATAATTCGGGCCTGTTGAATAATCCGCGCAGCTGAGAACCGAATGAGTTCCAGCATAGCGTGTTCGAGTGGAGACAAGCCGCGTGATCGAGTACGCCCTTCTTTTTGGCCTGGGTTTCCTCTCTGCCATTCTGCTGGTTTCGCTGATGGCACCGGCCATTCACCGTCGCATCGTCGTCTACACGGAAAAGCGGCTGCGCGCGACGATACCGATCAGCCCGCAGGAAGTCAGGGCGCAAAAGGATATGGCGCGCGCGCTTTACGCTGCCGAAAATGCACGAACCCGGCAGGAACTGGATGCCGAGCGCGAAAAAGCGCTGTCGTTGAAATTCAGAAACGACACGGCGGTTACCGATTCCAGCAGGCTTTTGGCGGAAACCCGCGAGCTGAAATCGCAACTCGAAGCGATGACGCTTGAGGCGAACGAAGTTCGCGCCAAGTCACGCCGTCATGAAGACGCATCCGCCCGGTTAAAGGCGGCGCTGAACGATGCCGAAGAAACGGCACTTGCCCGCACCCAGGAAATTTCCAATCTGACCAAGCGCGTCAGCGCCATTTCCTGCGAGCTGGACGATCTGAAAATCACGCTATCTGCCCGCGACATAGAGGTCGAACAGGCCAAGCACAAAATGGCGACATGGCGCAAGGAACGTGAAGCCATCACCAAGGAACTGGAAGAGGCCGCTGCCAAGAACCGCGAAGCCGCAAACCATATGAGCCGAGAGAGCCGCAAGATAGCACGCCTGGAAGAGCAACTCGCCACCCAGGCAGCCCGCAATGCAGACAACGAAATGTTGCTGGAGCGTCGGGCTCAGGAAGTTGCGCGTCTCAAGCAACACCGTGCCAGCAATGCCACCGAAGACACTGCGACCACAGCGTCGCCCGCCATTCAGCTGGGCGCTGTCGCGATGACGCCCGACCGGATTGCCCGCGAGATTGAGGATATTCGCAACCAAGGCACGGCTTTGACCGAGCGACTTCTGAACGGCAAAGGCAATGGCAACGACGAGGCGATCCGCAAGGAAATCTCGCAGATTGCCGCACGGATGATCGCCCTGACGGCTGCTCAGGAAGGCGAAGCCTCTCCTCTGCCAGCGATGATTGCCAATACGTCCAGCGAAAATGGTCGCAAAAACCTGGCCATCCTAGCCAGGGAGGCTTTTGCCCAGCAGAAAAACTAGCGGCTTTCTGCGCATTTCGAAAAAAAATTGCGATAGATCGCATTAAAAATAAAGACCGATAAAATTGTAGCTATCGGCTTAAATCCCCTGAAAACACTGCCCTGTAATGTCGTGATCAATGGCCCGGACAAAAAATGCGGCCAAACAGGACAACGCGAAAAAGACCAGCACAAAGCTGGCTGACGCAAAACGGGGTATGACCATGATGAAGAAACTCTTTGCTGCCGCCATCTGCGGAGCCGTTATCGCCTCTATCTCCACCCACGCAGATGCAGCAGGCCCAGGCGGTTTCGCCCGTGGATTTGCAATTCTCGAACGCGATGCTGTCGCCTCCATCTCACCCTTGAGCAGCGCAGACAAGATCGACGTTTCACGACAGGATGCCATTGCGGCACTGGATCACTATTTCGGCGGCTTCGACCAGACGCGAGCCACGAAGTAAGCCACGACATTTAAAGTTCATGACTGACTTGCCGCCGTTTCCTCAAGGAAGCGGCGGTTTTTTTCTCTCAGCCACGGCAATGCCGCCCAGCGTCAAGAGCAGCGCGATGATCTGGTAGGGATGCAACGTTTCACCGAGAATGAGCACGGACAGAAACGTGCCGAAGACCGGAATGAGATTGATGAACAGCCCCGCGCGGTTGGGGCCGATGCGCTCCACACCCAGAATAAAGAATATCTGCGCCACGAGCGATGCGAACAGCGCCGTGTACACCGTGATCAACCAGCCTTTGGCATCCGGCCAGACAGCTGCGTCGCGCGAAACCTCCCACAACATCAGCGGTGTCGATGACATCAATGCCGCAATGGCAGGAAATGCCATCAGAGTTCGCCAGTTGACCTGCGGCTTCCAGCGCAGCATGACCGTGTAGATCGCGTAGGAAAGAACAGCGATCAACATGATGGCATCGCCGATATTCATATCGAGATGGATCAGCGACATCAGGTTGCCCTGTGAGGCAAGCAGCGCGATACCAGCCATCGTCAGCACAAAGCCGATGATCTGACCGACGGAAATACGTGTCCGGAAGAGCGCGAAGTTGAAGGCGAAAATGACCATCGGGATGCCAGCCTGAATGACCGCGACATTAATGGCCGATGTGTATCTCAGTGCCGTGTAGAGTGCGGCATTGAAACAGGTGTAACCCACGGCCCCCAGAAGCATGAAGTACGGCAGACGCTTTTTGACGACCGGCCAGTCCCGTACCAATTGCGGCAGCGAAATCGCAAGGATGATGCCAACCGCAAGCGTCCATCTGAGAAATGTCAGCACCATGGGACTGACATGGCCCACCGCCAGCTTTCCAGCCACGGCATTTCCGCCCCAGCACAGCGCGGCGATGATCAGAACGAGATACGCTTTGGATGACACGGAATTTTCGACTTTCAGATGAAGACCAGTCGCTTTTCTGCACCGCCGATTCTCGTTCTGCAAGCGCAGATGACGTCTGTTAAACAGCTAGCGATTTGAATTGTCCCGGAAAAACAAGGTTTCCGACCATAAACGGGGTCGCTTTCCGCAAAACAACGCAGTATATATCGCGCGTTTGAGTTAGGGGCGTCGATGACGCCATGAGCAGGAAAGCAAGAAATGACGAATGTCGTGGTGGTCGGCTCGCAGTGGGGCGATGAAGGCAAGGGTAAGATCGTTGATTGGCTCTCCGAGCGCGCAGACGTTGTCGTGCGCTACCAGGGTGGTCACAATGCAGGTCATACACTTGTTATCGATGGCGTCAGCTACAAGCTGTCGCTTTTGCCCTCCGGTGTGGTGCGCCCCGGCAAACTTGCCGTTATCGGCAACGGTGTCGTCGTGGACCCACATGCGCTGATCGCCGAAATCGGCCGTCTTGACGCCCAGGGCGTAAAGGTCACGCCTGAGAACCTGCGGATTGCTGATAACGCAACGCTCATTCTCTCCCTGCACCGCGAACTGGACGGCATGCGCGAAGATGCGGCCTCCAACAGCGGCACAAAGATCGGCACCACGCGCCGCGGCATCGGCCCTGCCTACGAAGACAAGGTCGGTCGTCGCGCCATCCGCGTCATGGATCTCGAAGACACCGAAGCGCTGTCGGCCAAGGTCGATCGCATCCTCACGCACCACAACGCGCTTCGCCGCGGTTTTGGTGCGGCTGAAGTCAGCCACGAAACGATCATGGAAGAACTGACCTCGGTTGCCGAGCGGATTCTGCCCTTCAGCGAAACCGTGTGGTTGCTGCTGGACAAGAAGCGCCGCGCAGGTGCCCGCATTCTGTTTGAAGGCGCGCAGGGCTCGCTGCTCGATATCGACCACGGCACTTACCCTTATGTGACGTCTTCCAACACCGTGGCAGGCCAGGCCGCAGCCGGTTCCGGCATGGGTCCGGGTTCCCTCGGCTACATTCTCGGCATCACCAAGGCTTACACCACACGCGTCGGCGAAGGCCCTTTCCCCACCGAACTGCACGATGAAGTCGGCCAGTTCCTGGGCGAAAAGGGTCACGAATTCGGCACCGTCACAGGCCGCAAGCGCCGCTGCGGCTGGTTCGATGCAGCACTGGTTCGCCAGTCGGTCGCAACCAACGGCATCATCGGCATCGCGCTGACCAAGCTCGACGTTCTGGATGGCCTGGAAGAGCTGAAAATCTGCGTCGGCTACAAGCTTGACGGGCAGGAAATCGATCACCTTCCCGCGAGCCAAGGCGCACAGGCCCGCGTCGAGCCTATCTACGTCACGCTTGAAGGTTGGAAAGAATCTACCGTCGGCGCCCGTAAATGGGCGGATTTGCCTGCTCAAGCTATCAAATATGTCCGTCAGGTCGAGGAATTGATCGGCGCACCAGTTGCGCTTCTTTCCACAAGCCCTGAGCGGGATGACACCATACTTGTGACTGATCCATTTGAAGACTAATGTCCTCGATGATCGAGTTTCATAACCCATATCGGGCCAGTACGTCGTTGGCCTCGACGAGAAAGTGCTTATGGCGGATTTTGTAGCAGTCATTCGCAAAGCCGTGGATGGCTTGGCGAACAATACTCCCGAAAACCGGGCTAAGGTGTACGACAAGGCGCGTAGCGCCGTCGTGCGCCAACTTGAAAACATGAAGCCGCGCCCGCCGGAAGAACTGTTAAAGCGGCAAATCCTTAAGCTGGACACGGCCATTGCTGAAGTCGAAGGCGAATATTCCGAGGCACTTCCGGCCCTGGATGACGAGCCTGACTACGTCGAGCCAGCCCCCGCACCGCTGGCCGTTCCCGTGCAGCCGGATGTCTCTTCACCCTATTATGAAGAGACGGTTGCCGACGAGCAGCGCCGATACGACGAAGACACTGTTGAACCGGAGCCTGTGCAAGCCGCACCGGTAGAAGAAGAGCATCAGCCACAATACGCGACCTATCACGACGAGCCGGAGGTTGCGGCCGAGCGATATGTCGAACCGGAGCCAGTCGCGCCCGAACCGGTCGAGGCGGACTACGCCTATGCGAACGCTGAACCGGAGCCGGAAACCCAGACATATTTCACGAGTGCCACGGAAGAGCGGCGCTATGCACCGGAGCCGGCTGTCGAGCCAGAGCCTGTCGCAGACGAGGAGCACGCCCACCAGCATTGGGTCGGACAGGACAATCCTGCCGATGACCACGCTCGCCCGACTGCTGAAGAGCTACACGAAGAACCGGTGCGCCATGCGGAAAACGATGTTTTCCACGAAAACGCAGCGTTGCCCTATAATGCCAGCTACTCGGCTCCGTCCCCCTATTATCAGGATGTGAATTCCGAACCGCAGCAGGATGAACATCGCAACGACGATGTCCATTTCGGTGAAGCACCGACCTTCTCCGACGACGAATACCGCAAGCCTGAGCCGAAGGCGGATGGGCCAAAGCAGACGCCAGCGGTTGTCGAGGACTACTCCACCTATTTCCAGGATACGGCACTTGATCTGCCGCCCAAAACCAGCCCCGGTCTTCCACGTGCCGACAATGATCCTTTCGCCCCGCAGCCGGGACAGAAGGATGACAAGGAGCGCACGCCTTGGGACGATCTGGAAGAACTGATCGGCTATGACGGCTCATCGAGCAACTCTGCCGGCAACACGGGCAGGAGCGATTACGATTCCGGTCTTTCTACAGACGGCATTCCGGCTGCTGCCTATCGGACGAAGAAGAAGCCGCGTCGCAACTACGCAGCGCTTGTGCTGTCGCTCTGCGGCGTCGTGTTGTTGGCTGGTGGCGCTTACGCGCTCTGGATCAACCGTGACACCCTGAATGACGTGGTCGGCGGCCTCGTACAGTCTGCAAAGAATGCAACGACGACCGCATCCGCCCCGTCGGGAACGACGTCCACCCCGGCGTCTGCACCTGCCACGACCACACCTGCACAAACGAATACCAATGGTCAGCCAACACCGACGCCGACGCAAACGGCTGCGGTAGATGACGGCTCGGTAACCGGCACGAAGTTTACCCAGCGTCTCCTGACTGATGGAACGGAAAAAGACGAAGGCGCTGGCCCAGGTGCCAACGGCCAGCCGGTAACGGCCGAGGGCCAGTCTGTCTACGTCCAAAACGAAGAGGCACCACCAGCAACCGCGCAGACCACGCCGCCGACAACGACGGCTGCGCCTGCTGGTCAAACGGCTCCGGCACAACAGCAGGCAGCGGCAGCTTCCGGCCACCGCATGTTCCTTTACGAAGAAGTTCTTGGCCAGACCGTACCGACAGCCATCGAGGGTACCGTTTCGTGGTCGCTACAGAATGAAGCGGATGCTGAAGGCAAGCCCTCGCCAACCGTTCAGGGTCAGATCACCATTCCCGGCCGTGGCCTCAGCGCCTTGATCACCTTCAAGCGCAACACTGACCCGTCCCTACCCGCCAGCCATCTGGTTGAGATCGTCTTTTCTGTGGGTGCCGGTTTTGAAGGCGGCGCAATCGACAGCGTTCAACGCATCGCAATGAAAAGCACTGAGCAGGATCGTGGCAACGCGCTCATCGCCGTTCCAGCGAAAATCACCGATGATTTCCACATGATCGCGCTGAATGATTTTCCGGATGCCTTGAAGACCAATCTCGAGCTGATGCGGACGCGTGACTGGATCGATATTCCGGTGTCCTATCGCAACGGCCGCCGCGCATTGCTGACCTTGCAAAAGGGTGCCGATGGCAAGCCTGCATTCGAGACGGCTTTGCGTGAGTGGAGCGCTGCCGCGCCCGCCACCGGTCAGTAATGATCGTATCAACTGAAACAAAAAGGCCCCGGATGACAACATCCGGGGCCTTTGTCATTTATAAATCAATACGCTTATGCGTCGACGACGCGCAGCGCCTTTGCAGCTTCAAGTGCGTCCTTCTGGACGGCTTCCTGAACCTTTTCAAAGGCGCGGACTTCGATCTGACGCACACGCTCGCGGCTGATGTCGAACTCGGTTGACAGGTCTTCCAACGTCACCGGATCTTCCGAAAGACGACGTGCTTCAAAAATGCGGCGTTCACGATCATTCAGAACACCCATGGCTCTGGAAAGCATGCGACGACGTGTTTCCAGCTCGTCCTGCTGAATGAGCACCGTTTCCTGGCTCTCGTGGTCATCCACAAGCCAATCCTGCCACTGCCCGGCCTCCCCTTCCGCAGCCTTGATCGGCGCGTTCAGCGAAGCGTCGCCATGCAGGCGGCGGTTCATGGAAATCACTTCTTCCTCGGACACCTGAAGCTTGGTGGCGATCTCCGTCACATGTTCAGGCTTCAGATCACCGTCTTCGATGGCCTGGATTTTGCCCTTCAAGCGACGAAGGTTGAAGAACAGCCGCTTCTGGTTTGCGGTCGTTCCCATTTTGACCAGTGACCAGGACCGCAGGATATATTCCTGGATCGAAGCTTTGATCCACCACATGGCGTATGTCGCAAGGCGGAAGCCACGCTCGGGGTCGAATTTCTTCACCGCCTGCATCAGGCCCACATTGCCCTCGGATACGACTTCGCCGATTGGCAGACCGTAACCGCGATATCCCATGGCGATTTTCGCCACGAGACGCAGATGGCTCGTCACCAACTTATGCGCTGCATCGCGGTCACCATGTTCGGCGTAACGCTTGCCGAGCATGTATTCCTCTTGCGGCTCCAACATTGGGAACTTGCGGATCTCATCGAGATATCGGTTAAGGCCGGCTTCACCGGCGGTAATTGAAGGCAAACTATTGCGGGCCATAAAGCACCCCCTTATCTATGTTCCAGGCTGGCTCCCTTCGCAGGCAAACCAAAATTGCGTGTCGAACTCCGACCCCGCACGAACCCACGTAACAAATATGTATTGGAAACTCACGTTTCAAGCGCTTGCGCTTCACACACGCGTTATAAAATTACCTGCCTGTTTGACCCTGTGAAAACAGCTCAGCGATAAATTCGTTCCGAAAAATTTGTGAGGCCAGATCGTAGCATCAGCTCATAGATCATCCGGCGTCCCATGGGGTTGTGCAGCCGCGTGACTTTCGAACCCAGGAACTCGGTTTCGACATGGTCGAAAGCCAGCAACTCCGGCGATCGAAGAACCACCCCTTCATAAAAATCATGGTACTCACGCCGACAAACATAGGTCTTGTATTTCGTCATACAGAACGCGCTGAAGCTGTCGCCTTTCTGGCGCAGAAAATCCGCGACACCAACGGTCACCTCCGGCCATTGCGGATTGAATGTATCATCGAACGCGATAACGCCATGGTCGGCCAGCACGTCCATCGCCAGTTTGCTGTCTGCCAGAACGTGATGCAGCATATGGCCGCCATCGATGCTGAAGAACCGAACCTTGCCGATTTTCTCCAGCACTTCATTGGGGTCGAGCCGCGTGCTGTCGCCCTTGATAACGAGGCTTTCATCGACCTTCAGGTCGAGCCGCCTGCCATTGTCGAGGAAGCGCTCATATTGGCGGCAGGTGCCATCCGCATCGTCAAGATCGAATAGGTCCACGGCAAGCACTTGGCCATCATTGCCCACGGCTTTGCGCAGGAGAAAATAAGAGCGCCCGTAAAATACGCCAATCTCGGCAACCCCTCCCTCAAACGATTTTTTTTGTTGCGCATGCAACAGTGAGGTGAAGACGAGGGCGTCTGGAGGATCAATATAACCTTCGATTTTTTGCAGATCATGAAAGATGAATTTTCGGTCATTGACGTTCATGGCGTTCAATCCCTGGTTTCTGCATGCTAGAGAGCAGGTTGCAAAATACATTTCAATCTTCGGTGGATTTTGTTGAGAGATATACTACCTTTAAAGAGGAGCTTTATTGCAGTGCGAAAAGGTAGGGCTAAATAAAGCAAAATTGAGACAGTATAATCATGCCGCTTATTTAAGTAATTATAATAAACTAAATTATGAGGGTAATTTGCTGCTTACGAGAATTTTGGCCAGCAAAAAACGCTCCGGGAAGCATCCGCTCCCGGAGTGACTGTGTCTGTATTTGGGCAGTTTCAGCCTCGCAGCGCTTGCGCCAGCTCTTCCATATCGTCAGGCATATCTGTTTCGAACTCCATCACTTCGCCTGTGCGTGGATGCTCAAACGCCAGTAGATAGGCATGCAAAGCCTGACGCGGGAAACGATTTACCACTGCTTTCGCCTCGTCCGGCAACAGATTGGCCTTGGTGCGGAACGCCGCACCATATTCCGGGTCCCCGATCAACGGGTGGCCGATATGGGCCATGTGGACGCGGATTTGATGGGTGCGCCCGGTCTCCAGACGGCATTCCACCAGCGAGGCAAGCGATGTCGCATCCTGCTTTTCGTGATAACGCTCGATCACCTCGTAATGGGTGATGGCCTCGCGCGCATCATCTGTGTCCTCTCGCTTGACGGCGCGCTTGGTGCGGTCGGCTCCCCGACCCAGTGCCGCATCGATCGTGCCGCGCAAGGTCTTGGGGCGACCCCAGACGATAGCCTTATAGGCACGCTCCAGCGGTCCGGTGCGGCCATGGTCGGCAAACTGTGCGGCAAGCTTGCGGTGGGCATTATCATTCTTGGCAACGACCATGACGCCGCTGGTTTCCTTATCCAACCGGTGAACGATGCCCGGGCGCTTGACGCCACCGATGCCGGACAGACTATCACCGCAATGGTGGATCAGCGCATTAACCAGCGTTCCGGTCCAGTTGCCAGCACCGGGATGCACAACCAGACCGGCTGGTTTGAGAAGCACGATGAGGTCTTCGTCCTCATATTCCACCTCCAGCGGAATATCCTCACCCTTGGGCTCCGGGTCTTCCGGCTCCGGCATGGTGATCTCGATGCGGTCGCCCGGATGCACCTTCTTTTTCGGCTCGGTGATTGGCTTTTCATTCAGAAAAACCGCGCCCTGTTCGATCAGCGCCTTGATGCGGCTGCGCGACAGATCACCGCCGACTTCAGCAGCCAGCCATGCGTCGAGGCGACCTTCGGCATCTTCCCCGGCAATCAGGACTTTCCTTGCGTCTCCGCCTTGTTTAAAGGGGTCGTTCATTCTTATTTCCGATCACTCAACAATATCCAAGGATCCCGATGACGCAGATCGAGCAAGCCGAACAGGACGACCAGCCGTTAGACCCGGCCATGGAAAAAGTTCGCCGCAAGATGATCCGGTTGCAGATCGTGTCGGGCTCCGTGATGTTTATCAGCCTTATGGCTGTCTTCGGTGCCGTTGTCTACAAGGCGGTCGGCCCATCCAAGACCGCGACCACCACGAATACCAGCGCGACCGTCCCCTCGGATGCGCCCGTTGCGGCAACAGCAAGCCTGCCGCAGGGCTTCACCATTGAAAACGTCTCGTTTGCCAGTGGCGATATGCTGTTCTATGGACGCCTGGCCAACGGTACACGCAAGGCGCTGGTGTTCAACGTTCAGGCTGGCCGTTTCGTCGCAGACATCACCATCGATGCCCGTTGATCTCGCATTCACCTCTATAACCGAGGCGGATGATCCGCGCATCGCCGCATTCCGCGATATTCGTGAACGCGACCTCACCGGCAGGCAGGGTCGCTTCATCGTGGAAGGCACTGTCGTGCTGCGCATGTTGGCCGCAGCCCACAAGGCGGGTGGCGATTTCGAGGCGGAGAGCATTCTCATCCTCGAAAACCGCTTGGCAGGCGTGGCGGATATCCTCAGCGAATTTCCATCCGATGTGCCGATCTATGTGGCGACGGCCTCGGTGCTGGATGCGATCGTCGGCTTCAACCTGCATCGCGGCATTCTGGCGCTTGGCAAACGCAAGAGCGACAAGGACATAGCGGCGACCATACAGCAACTGCCGCAATCCTCGCTCGTGCTCGTCGGCTGCGGTATTTCCAACCACGATAATCTCGGCTCGATGTTTCGCAATGCCGCGGCGTTTTATGCCGATGCAATGTTTATGGACGCCACCTGCTGCGACCCGCTTTACCGGAAGTCGTTGCGCGTTTCGGTCGGCTCTGTTCTGTCAGTCCCCTATCATCGCGGCGGCGGCGCGGTTGAGATGCTGGAAACTCTAGCAGCGGAGGGTTTCGACATCTGGAGCCTGTCTCCCGCAGGCACAAAGGAAATCCGTCAAATCACGGCTTCCAACCGCATGGCGCTCGTCATCGGTACTGAAGGAGATGGCTTGCCGCCCGACGTGCTTGCGCGCTTCCACACCGCCCGTATCGCCCAATCGCCTCAGCTCGACAGCCTCAATGCCGGCACGGCCTCAGGCTTGGCGCTTTACCAGATGGCAAGCGCTATCGGCCGCATCTGATCGTAAACGAAACCTTAATAGACCGCATTTGCATTAACCTTGTCTCAAAACCGACCGTTAACATTTACAATTTAGTAATGAGCGGAACGAGAGGTTTCGCGATGCGTGGCGTATTTGTCGTCGTTTTTCTTTTGACTGTTCTGGCTGGCTGCGCGACCGCTCCGTCGCAGATCACCAATGCCTGTGCGATTTTCGAACAGCGAAACGGCATGTTCAACAACTGGAAGAAAGACGCGCAAGCCGCAGAACGGGAGTTCGGCGTGCCGGTGCCGGTGATGATGGCAACCATCTACACCGAATCCAGCTTCCAGCCCTATGCGCGTCCACCGCGCAACAAACTCTTCGGCTTTATCCCATGGGGACGCAAGTCCACCGCCTACGGCTATGCCCAGGCGCTTGATGGTACGTGGAAAGTCTATCAGCGCGAGACAGGTCGCTGGAATGCCAGCCGAACCGATTTCACCGACGCTATCCACTTCGTCGGCTGGTACCACGCCAAGAGCAACCGCCAGAACGGCATAGCCCTTAACGACCCCTACAATCTCTACCTCGCCTATTATTCCGGCCACACGGGCTATGCCAACGGCGTCTGGCGCAACAACACCGCCATCAAGAATGCCGCCCGAAAATCCGCCAACGTGGCCATGCGGTATGAGAAGCAATTGCAAGATTGCGGGTATCGGTAATCTTACACCGTCATTCCCTCCCCACTCCGTCATTCCGCACTCGATGCGGAATCCAGTGACCTGACGTCTGTCAGGTCATGAGACTCTTTCGCACCGCAGACGCGGCGCTGCTGGATACCGGCTCAAGGCCGGCATGACGGGACGTGTTACACATACTGCGTCAAAAACGCCCTGGCCGCCTCTATCTCATTCCCGCGAATTTCATGGCCGCCAGCATGCCATTCCATCTCAACCTCCCCACCCTGCGCCCTGAAATAGTCCGCCAAAGCATTGGTCAGTGGAACCGGGCAGATCGGGTCGTGTTCGCCCGCCGTGATCAACACACGCCGTGACGCGAGTGCTGGCGCGGGCTTCGGCTCGAACGGGATGAGCGGATGCATCAGCACGGCTGCGTCGAACAGATCAGGGAATTCGATCAGCACATTGGCGAGAATATTCGCGCCGTTGGAAAAACCCAAACCGACGACGAGACCTGCCTCGTGATACTCGCGGTTGGCCTTGATAAATTCGGCCATATGCCGTGTGGCACGATCCAGATCATCAAGGTCATAAACGCCTTCGGCCTTGCGGCGGAAAAAGCGTGCCGATCCGAATTCCGACACATCACCCCGTGGGGAAATCACGGTGGCATTCGGCAGCAGACGAGAGCCGAATTCGAAGAATTGGTTTTCATCGCCGCCAGTGCCGTGAAACACGAAGAAGGCGGGCTGGCCCGGCGCAACGGCGCGGACCTTGTGAACATAACTATCCTTGCTCATGGCAATACTCCTGGGAATGGCTGGCGGTCATCAGGCCGACCAGCCTTCCGTCATTTACTTCGCGTCGCCGTCCAACGGCTCCAAATGCTGCTCCAGCGTGGCGCGCAGATGTGCGTGCTGTGATGGCAGCTTCAACGCTTCGCCCAAATGGGCCGTGTCTTCGTCGCGGTCGAAACCCGGTTCGTTGGTGGCGATTTCAAACAGCACGCCGCCGGGCGTGCGGAAGTAGATCGCCCAGAAGTAATCCCGGTCGATAACAGGCGTAACCTGATGCCCCGTATCCATCAGCGCTTTACGAACTTCCAACTGCGTCTCGCGGTTTTCGACCGCGAAGGCGATGTGGTGAACGGAGCCTGCGCCCAGACGAGCGCCGGAGATATTCGGCATCGTCTCGATATCGATGAAATCGGCACCGTTGCCACCAGGCATGCCCAACCGCAAAACGCCGTCCTGCCGGTCCACTTCCTGATAGCCCATGAACTTCAGAAGTTCAGCGGTGGCACCTTCATCTGCAAGCCGCAGCGACGCTCCCTGAAAACCACGAATGGCCTGATCTTCACCGACGCCGTTGGCAGTCCACTGCGCACGCGCATCGTCCTTGACCTCGACCAAGGCAAAGCCATCGCCATCCGGTCCGGCAAAATGCAGGCGCTTGTTGCCGAAGGTTTCATCGGCTTTCAATCCATCGACATTCGCCTTGGCAAGGCGATCCTGCCAGTAGCCGAGTGAACCTTCGGGAACGGAAAACAGCGTCGTGCCGACCTCGCCAGTGCCCTGACGGCCCCGCGCCATGTGCGGAAAGGGGAAATAGGTCATCACCGAGCCGGGCGTTCCAACTTCATCACCGTAATAGAGATGGTAGACATCAGGCGCGTCGAAATTCACCGTCTTCTTGACGCGGCGCAAGCCGAGCGTGTCGGTAAAGAAGTGGTTGTTACCACGCGCACTCGCCGCCATGGATGTGACGTGGTGCAGACCCTTGATCTGGTTCAGCATTTTAAACCCTCCAATTGGATGGGCTCGCGGGAAAGCGACGCCCTTCGTTCATGGGCTCAAGATGGTGCAGATCAGGCCGTTCGCATAGACAGGACGTTCAGAACGGATTGTTCTCAAATTGGAAACGATCGAATGAACTGTTCAGCAAATCGACGTTGTTGGATCAATGGTCGTCGTTTGCGCCCCGGACCCAGTAACCGGCCGTGTGCAGGCAGGTCTTCGGGAGCCCAGCTTCATCGCCCAGTATTTTCTTGATGGCGCGTGCTTCGATCTTTTCACAGCCGACGAAGACATGCAGTCCATCCGGGCTTGGCCACGCGTGAGAGCGCAGGGCCTGCACCAGCAATCCAGCAGTTCCAGCGTCCCGACCGTTGCGATACAGCCAATTCCAATTCATGTCAGATTTGGAATCAATGTTCTGCCGCTCGTTCTCATTGTCGATTTCCGCGTAAACCGTTAGCTTTTTGCCCGCAGGCATTTCCGCCGCCATGCGCAACATCACGGGCAGTGCGGTTTCATCACCGGCGAAAACGTAGCTTTCCGCATCAGGCAATTCGCCACCGGGACCGACGATACCTACGATATCACCCGCTGCTGCCGTTGCGCCAAAATGCGCGCCGGGCATGTCGTCACCCTCGTGCATGACGAAATCGAGATCGATTTCCCCGCGCTCGATATTGCCGGAACGGATGGTGTAAACGCGGCGCGCCTGTTCATCCTCGCCCTGCGCCCAGACGATGGCACCCGTTTTCGACAGATGCGGCCAGACAGGAGCGCGGGTCTGATCGGGAAGGATGAGAATGCGCACATGCAGCCCGCCATTCATCAGCCGTTCGATGCCCTCTTCGATCGAAATCACGACACGCCGCATCTTCGGTGTCAGATTATAAGCGCGCACCACCCGACCGCTGAACAGATTGGGCAGTTCCCGCAGCTCTGCCCCATCGCCTTCCCAGCGAAAATCAAGCGACGTATCGCCGGAAAACTCGACGATATGCTCGGCAACCATGGCCTTGACGGACAGCAGAACATTTTCCGAAACGCAATTGATGCGCGCTGCAAAACGGCCATCCTCGGCACCAAATGTGCCATTGCCGTAATCTGCCTCAAAATGCACCGCCGCACCCTCGCGGGTCATCGTCATATACTCGGCAAAGTGCTCGTGAAAAGCTGCAACGATGGCGTGCGGGTCGGGAAGAGCAACAGATGTTTTCGCAGACAGAAAAGTCACCGGCATAAATCCTTCAGATAGCAGTCCGGTTATCTTTAGATCAGTCAATTTAAAAGTGCAAAGCCGTTTTTGCGCAAGGTCGCGTATTTCGCCTACACACCGACGGCACACTTTTTCCTATGCCCTCCACAGAGCCCGTTCCTTACGTTAATTTAACTTGACTGCCGTTGGCTCGCCTCTAGTTTCACTTCACAACTTTGCTACTGGAGTGGATCGTGAATAGATTTGCGGTTAATGCAGCTTTGGTTTTGACAATTTCAGCGGCGCTATCGAGTTGCGTCACCACGAACGCCGATGGTGTGAAACAATATTCTTCTCGAAAGACGACTGTGAGCGGTGATCGTCTCAAAATCAGTCGAGTTGCCATTGTGAAACGCGATTGCAACATGCGCACATTTGCGGAAATGCGCGTGATCGATCCTCCTCAACACGGTAAGGTCGATATCGTTCACGAAAAAGTCGAAGGCAAGTTTTCCGGCGATTACAGGCTTTGCACAGGCAAAGAGGTGATGGGAACCGTTGCCTACTACACGTCTCAAAAGGGATATATCGGTCGTGACAAGGTCGTTATCCGGGCGTCATCGGACGACGGTATCGTTCGCGACTATGTGTCCGAGATCAATGTGGTCAAATAGGTTGCAGTTGGCGTGACGGGCTCAGACATCAGCTGGCAACTGCCAGTCGATAGGCCCTCGGCCGCGCGAAACAAGAAACTCGTTGGCTTTTGAAAAGTGATGGTTGCCGAAAAATCCGTTGTGGGCGGAGAGCGGTGATGGATGTGGCGATTTCAGAACCAGATGTTTCGTCTGGTCAACGAAAGCCGCTTTTTTCTGCGCGTAGGAGCCCCAGAGCAGAAAACCCACGCCATCGCATTCGTCATTCACGGTGCGGATGATGGCATCGGTGAATTTTTCCCAGCCTTGCCCCTGATGGGATGCGGCACGGGCTTCTTCAACGGTTAGAACGCTATTAAGCAGCAACACACCCTGCTTGGCCCAGCTTTCCAGAAAGCCGTGCTTAACGGGCTGGATGCCCAGATCGCTCTGCAATTCCTTGTAGATATTAACGAGCGAAGGTGGCGTGCGCACGCCCGGCTGCACGGAAAAGCACAGACCATGCGCCTGTCCCGCGCCATGATAGGGGTCTTGGCCGAGAATAACGACCTTGACCTCATCGAGTGGCGTGAGGTCGAGCGCGCGAAAATACTCGCTACCTCTGGGGAAAATATGCTTGCCGGCATTTTTCTCGGCAAGCAGAAAGTCTTTCAGTTTCTGCATGTACGGGCTGGCGAATTCAGCGGAAAGCACATGTTTCCAGCTTTCTTCCAGTTTCACGCCTGCCTCTGCCATGGAAACCCTCTTGATTTATTTGAAGCGGTTGCCGCGCTGAAGCACTTCGATCTTGTAGCCATCCGGATCACAGATGAAGAAATACTTCGCAAACGGCGCACCCTTGTACTCTGCATTCACGATCTTGCCAGCAGAAAGGCCAAGCTCCGTCAGGCGGGCATGCTCGGCATCCACATCGTCAACGCTCACTGCAATGTGGCCATAGCCATCGCCCAGCGCATATGGCACTTCGCGGCCTTTGTTGACTGTCAGCTCAAGCTCGAAATCACCGTCGGCACTCGAGAGATAGATCAGTGTGAATGTCTCGAACTCGAAACGCTCCGCGACCTCCAGCCCGAACGCTTGGCTATAAAAACCCACCGAACGCTTTTCGTCCAGCACCCGGACCATAGAGTGAATAAGTTTGGCCATGGTGTTTCCTTCTTTTTGCCTAGTGGTTGCCCACTTATACTGCAGGCCTCCGGGCAGGCAGATAACGGCTGAAGCCAAGAGTTTCAACCCTTGAGGCCGTTTCGAGCCACATGGCAGATCCTCGGACACGTCCTGAGCGCGACAGCTTTCGCACTATCATGACATCTTAACTCATGATACCGGCACTCATGCGCATCTTATATCTCTGTCTTGGCTGGCTGATGGTCGCAACCGGTATTGTCGGTGCGTTTCTGCCCGTTTTGCCCACGACACCCTTTCTTCTGATTGCGCTGTGGTGCTTTTCAAAATCGTCTCCGAAGCTGGAAGCATGGCTTCTGTCCCACCCCCGATTTGGCCCTTCGCTGCGCAACTGGCGGGAAAAAGGTGCCATTCCGCGCAGGGCAAAAATCGCCGCAGTGTCTCTGATGACAATGAGTTACGCGATTTTCTGGTTCGGAACCGAGCCGACGCCATTACGCGCCTCACTCGTCGCCGCCGTCATGTTGGGTGCCGCCATTTTCGTTACCACCCGGCCAGAACCGTAACGATGCCGTCAGCGATGTCGTGACTGCGGCAGGACATAAGGAATGTGCCGTGCGGGAACGCGACCAACGGTACCGCCGATGCCGTAAACCCGCGCAATCGTCTCGTCATTGATCGTTTCCAGCGCAGGTCCGCAGGCCGTGATCTTACCGCGATGCATGACGATAAGTTGATCGGCGAACTCGGCAGCGAGATTGAGATCATGCAGGACCGCAAGCACCGTGCCGCCAGCTAAAGCGAAATCGCGCGCGGTTTCCAGCACGGAAATCTGGTGGCCGAGATCGAGGCTCGACGTCGGCTCATCCAGCAAAAGCGCCCTCGCCTGACCATCTTCCACCGGATAGGGAACTTGCGCCAAGACACGGGCAAACTGCACGCGCTGCTGCTCTCCGCCAGACAGCATGTTGTAGGATCGACCCTCGAACCCGCTGAGGCCCACCTTCGCCAGCGCCTGCCTTGCTTGTTCTTCCGGCTTGAGAGATCCTTGCGCAACAGCACCCATACGGACGATTTCCAGCGCCGTGAACGGAAACGACAGTACCGTGCTTTGCGGCAACACGGCCCGAATACGCGCCAGTTGCACCGGTGAAAACAGCTTCACGTCAACGGTGTTATAGGCAATGTCGCCGCCATCTGCCCGCATCTCGCCGGACAGCACTTTCATGAGCGTGGATTTGCCCGCACCATTCGGACCGATGATCACGCTGAAGGTGCCGGGCTCGAGCTTGATCGAGACATCGTCCAGCAATCTGCGCCCGGAACGGACGACGGTCACACCGCGCGTGGAAATCATGTCACATTCCTCAAACCGAGCCCATTGCCGCGACCCAGCAGCAGAAACAGGAAGACCGGAGCGCCGATGAGCGCGGTCACAACGCCGATAGGCAATTCGGCAGGCGTTGCAACGGTCCGCGCAAAACTATCCGCCAGCAGCAGCAGCCCTGCCCCACCAATAGCGGAGGCGGGCAGGAGAAAGCGATGAGACGAGCCAATCACCAGCCGCAGCAGATGCGGCACGACGATGCCGACAAAGCCGATGGATCCAGCGGCAGCAACGCTTGCCCCGCAGGCGGCGGCAACGGCGAGAATGACGAGACGTTTCAACCGCTGCACCGGAATACCCATATGAAACGCCGCAGCATCTCCCAGGATCAACGCATCCAGCCCTTTCGAAACGAAGGGAATACTGGCCATGATGACGACGAAAAATGGCAGCGTCGTCCATATCTTGAGCGGCGTTGCACCACCCAATGAGCCGAGGCTCCAGAAAGTGATGTCGCGCAAAGCGCGGTCATCCGCCATGAAGATCATCAGTCCCATCAAGGCGGCACTTAAGGCAGCGACGGCGATCCCCGCCAGCACGAGCACCGTGGTGGATGTCGCACCGTTTCGGGTCGCGATCATGTAGAGCAGCACCGTGTTCATCAACCCTCCCACAAAAGCCATGAGCGGCAGGAAATGAACACCGAGCAATGCGGAGAGGGGTGCCAGCAGACTGCCGCCCAGTGCCAAGGCGGCAACGGCAAACAGTGCTGCACCGGAGGTCACGCCAACAAGGCCGGGATCAGCAAGTGGATTGCGAAAAAGGCCCTGCATCATGGCACCGGAGACGGCAAGCGCTGCACCGATCATCAGGCCGAGACCCGTGCGCGGCAGGCGCACTGCCTCAAGGATCACACGGTCACGCGGCTCCATGGTCTGGGAATGGCCAGCGAAATACAGCCACAGCTCATGCAACCCAACGCCAGTCGGCCCGCTGGACAGCGACACGAAGCAGGCAAACACCAGAAAAGCGCACAAGGCGATAAGGGTGATGACACCCTTGCGGGAACGGTCGCCCGGCATGGGACCTGCGACCTCGGTCACAGCCAACGCGCTCACGGCTTCACGATCTCCGGATAAAGCTTGGAGGCCAGTTCGCGACCGGCGGCAGGCGTGCGCGGACCAAAGCCGATCAGATACAGACCATCCATGCTGATCAGCGATTTGGAGGCAGCGGCGGGAGTGGACTGGAAGGCGGGAAGTGCAAAGACCTCATCGGGATTTTCCGCATGGTTGCCGCGCTGCATGGTCAGGACCACATCCGGGGCCGCCGCGATCACGGCCTCGTCTGTCAGTGGCTTGTAGCCGGTAATCTCTTCGGCAGCGTTGATGCCACCAGCCATTTCGATGATCGCGGCGGCCTCCGTATCCTTGCCCGCCGCCATGATGCGCCCACCGGCGGTGGAGAGAACGAAAAGCACACGCTTTTTCTTGTCGCCAACCGCAGCAACGTCCTTGGACAGCGCCGCGAGATCCGAATTGACCTGCGCTGCAAGCGCCTTCGCCTTGTCCGCAAGCCCGACGGCTGCGCCCACATCCTCTATTTTCTTGGCAATGGCGCCGCCTTCCGGCGGCGTATCGACGGTCACCATCGGAACTTCGCTCGCCTTCAAAATGCCGATGACATCGGCAGGCCCGGAGCCATCTTCAGACAAAATGAGATCTGGCTTCTGCGACAGAATACCTTCGGATGACAGTGCGCGCATGTAACCGACATCCGGCTTCGCCAACGCTTCGGCCGGAAAGCTGCTGGTCGAGTCCCGCGCGACGATGCGGTCTCCGGCACCCAGCGCATAAAGAATTTCCGTCACCGTGCCGCCAACTGCGACAATCCGCTTCGCCTCTGGATTGCCCTTGTCCGATGCCATGCCAACATGAGGGACGAGAGCCAGTACCACTGGAAGAACGGTGCCGAAAGCGATTGAGCGAAGTGAAAGCGACATCTTTTAATCCTGAACAATGCGGCACGCCACAGTCTGCACGCCAGATAAGTTGAGTTCATTACACATCTTTATTTTCGGCACAATCCGATAAGTTGACTATTTTCGTTATCTTTTATATTTCGGTCTTCATGGGCAGCGGGGCTATGACTGGTGCCGGAAATTTTAAGGGAGACTATCGATGTTTATTGCCATGAACCGGTTCCGTGTCGTGCCGGGCTTTGAAGAAGCGTTCGAAACCATGTGGCGTGACCGCAAGCGTCATCTGGCCGAAATGCCCGGCTATCTGGAATTCCACATGCTGAAGGGTGCCAAGGCCGACGACCACACGCTTTACGCCTCTCACACCGTCTGGGCGACGAAGGATGATTTCACCGCCTGGACGAAATCCGAGCAGTTCCGTGCGGCCCACGCCAATGCTGGCAACAATCGCGGCAAGGTCGAATATCTGTCCGGCCCGCATTTCGAAGGCTTCGACGTCATCATCCACGAAGACAAGGACGGGCAAGACCGTCCGGTTGCAGCGTGATCGACCATGAGTGCCGTTGCCCAAAAGAACGACGACCGGATTGAGCGCGCCAAGGCAGCCCTTGCGGAAAAGCCCGATGGTGTGGTGGAAGCTATTGCCGCCAAAGCAGAGGTAACCCCAGCGGAAATTCTGGCTCTGCTACCGCATGGTGCAGCCGTTTCAGCACCCGCTGAAAAGTTCAACGATATCTGGAACGAGCTGCGTTCGTGGGGCGAAGTCCTGATGATCGTCCAGACGCCGGATATCGTCTTCGAGGTTCCCGGCCATCTGCCCGAGGGCACGGAGGGCCATGGCTGGTTCAACATTCATGGTGATAGCCCCATCGGCGGGCATATCAAGAAAGACAACTGTGCCACGATCACCTTCATCGATCGAGAATTTCACGGACGCCGGTCACTGTCCGTGTGGTTCATGAATGCGGGCGGCAGCGCCATGTTCAAGCTGTTCGTGCGCCGAGATGAGAACAAGGCATTGCTGGCGGATCAGCTTTCGAAGTTCGAAGCGCTGCGCGACAGCTTCCTTGCCTGACGAACACGTTAAGCCGCTACCTCTCATTTCGGTAGCGGCTTTTCCTTTGAACATCGAATGTCGTTTCCGGCATGTCTTGCCCATCCCGTCATGCCCTATCAATTCAAAGCCTTGCTAAGCGCGAGAGGCTTTGCGCCACTCTCGACCTACGCTATAGGCCGTTGCGACACATGATGAGGGGAAGCCTATGACGACCTATGTTTTAACCGTGGCCTGCACATCGAAGCGCGGCATCGTCGCTGCCATCTCGGGTTATCTGGCGGGCAAGGGTTGCAACATCGTCGATAGCTCCCAGTTCGATGACCTCGAAACCGGCAAATTTTTCATGCGCGTCTCCTTCATATCAGAGGAAGGCGAGACGATGGACGCTCTGAACGCAGGTTTTACGCCGATTGCCGCAGAGTTCGGCATGGATGCCAATATCTACAGCGATGGCGAGCGCACCAAGACGCTGTTGATGGTGTCACGCTTCGGCCACTGCCTCAACGATCTGCTCTATCGCTGGAAGATCGGCGCTCTCCCCATCGATATCGTAGGTGTCGTCTCCAATCACTTCGAATACCAGAAGGTCGTCGTCAATCACGACATCCCCTTCCACCACATCAAGGTGACGAAAGACAACAAGCCGAAAGCCGAAGCGCAGTTGCTGGACCTGATCGACACAAGTGGCACAGAACTGGTTGTTCTCGCCCGCTACATGCAGGTACTCTCAGATGAAATGTGCCGCAAAATGTCCGGTCGCATCATCAACATCCACCACTCCTTCCTGCCCAGCTTCAAGGGTGCCAACCCTTACAAGCAGGCCTATGAGCGCGGCGTAAAGTTGATCGGTGCGACCGCACATTACGTAACGGCCGATCTGGACGAAGGCCCGATCATCGAGCAGGATACGGTGCGCGTCACCCACGCACAGTCTGCGGAAGACTACGTATCGCTGGGTCGCGATGTCGAAAGCCAGGTGCTGGCCCGCGCCATCCACGCCCACATCCACCACCGCACCTTCATCAACGGCAACCGCACGGTCGTTTTCCCGCCCAGCCCCGGCTCCTACGCCTCGGAGCGAATGGGGTAAAATTTCGCTCAATACCGAGAGGACTTCGAACTTTATTTTTGGCCATGAGCAACCGAGTGCCTTTCGAGGCCGTTTGTCCTGCGTTGTCAAACACCAGAGGTCTCCCTCATGAAAAAGCTGATTATTGCCGGTGCCGCACTTCTTCTTGCGGCAGGTTCGACGTTTGCCCAGCAGCCACCGCCACCACCCCCGGGTGCGCCCGATGCCGGTCAACAGGCTGATGCGCCACCTCCTCCACCACCGCCGCCAGGTGCTGGCCCAAGAGCCGATGCCCCTCCTCCACCGCCACCCGGCCATTGGGGTCCGAAAGATGGTGGTCCACGAGAAGGCGGTCCGCGTGAGCGCATGATGATGCCACCGCCACCGCCACCATCCAAGGGTGCGCATTTCCGCATCGAGCAGGGTGAAACCAAGATCGACATCAAATGTGCCGACGACGAGCCGATGAAGGCCTGCGCTGACATCATGATGCAGTTGATCGACAAGATTAACGAGTAACATTAACCGCGATGACAGGAGGCGGCGCATATATGCGCCGCTTCACGAGAAACGAACGGTTGCCTTCAATCCGCGCCCCCCGGCACCGTCTTCCAATGACAGCCGCCCTTTGAACAGCGTCGCAATCTCTTCGACAATGGAAAGCCCCAGTCCCGCGCCGGGTGCCGCATTGCCATCGCCTCTGGCAAACCGCTGACGCACCACATCGCGCTTTTCCGTCGAGATACCAGGTCCATTGTCCTCTACCTCCAGAAAAGCCACGCCATCGACCTTTCCAACCCTCACGGTCACTTCCGCACCTTGGCCTGCATAAGCGATGGCATTGCTGATGAGATTGCCGAGCAATTCGCCCAGCAAAAGCGGTTCTGCCGGGATGCTGGCTGTTTCAATCAGCTCAAAGCCCAGATCGATGCCCGCCTCGGCGGCAACTGGCACGTAATCGGCAGTCACGGATTGCGCCAGTGACACGAGATCGACGTCGACAAGGCTTTGCTTTTCGCCCGATCCCGCCGCATCGATATTCGCCATGCGCAAAAGCTGCGCCAGAATATGTTCGGCATGAGCAACGGAAGCATCGCCCTTCTGCGCCGCCGCCTGCGCCTCCTGCAACGTCGATGCCCGCGCGGAAAGCGCAAGCTGGGTGCGGATGATGGCCAGCGGCGTCCTGAGCTGATGGCTGGCATTTCCTGTGAAGTGCCGCAAAGCATCCAGCGCCGATTGCAGCCGCACCATAAAGGAATTGACGGTTTCCACGAGGTTTTCGACCTCAACAGGCACCGATTGCCGGATGGGATGCAGATCGTTGGGGCTGCGCTGATCGATTGCCTCGCTCAGCCGGTACAGCGGCCGCAGCGAAATCGTGACCGCAATCCATACGATGATGGCGGCGCCTACGATCATGAACAAAAGCCGTAGCGCGGACCGCAAAATGATGGCTTGCGCCAGACGGCTGCGGGCAATCGTCGTTTCGGCAACGGTGACCGAGAACGGTACGGAATTGACGCCCGTGGACGCAAACCGTTGAATTGCCGCGACACGAATGGGCTCGCCTCGAAACTCTGCATCCATAAACACGGGGGCATCGCTGCGCAACTCAGTCACTGAAGGCAGGTTCTGATAGCCGGTGAGGAACTGACCATTCGGGCCGTTGACGCGATAGAATACCCGGTCCTGCGCAGCCGATGTCAGCATTTCCAGCGCAACATAGGGAATATCGACTTCGAGCGAACCGTCTTCCGACACAACGACGCGCTCGGCAATGGCAAGCGCTGAACCAGACAACACCCGGTCGGAGACGATATTGGCCGTGTTGATGGCTTCGCGGTAGGTATCGGCTAACGCGACACAGCCGATGATGGCCGTGGAGATCAGAAGCCAGCCAAGCAGACGCCGCCTCAGCGAATAGGCGGCTTGCTTCATTCCGCCATCTCCGGCAGTTTTTCCAGATAATAACCGATGCCGCGCGCCGTCTTTACCGTCAGCCCATGCGGGCCAAGTCGTTTGCGCAGGCGGCTGACATATTGCTCGATGGCATTTCCGGAGAGCTCATCGTCAAAACCGGTCAACGATTGCACGATTGCCTCTTTGGCCACTACCTTTCCGGCGCGCATGAACAGCACTTCCAACAGCGCCACCTCGCGTGCTGGAATATCCAGCGGGTTGCCATCGGCAGTAAACGTGCGCGATGTCAGGTCGAACGACACCTTGCCGAAGCTGACCAGCGAAGAGCGCAAACCGGCGTTGCGGCGCAGAAGCACCCTGACCCGCGCCTCGAATTCGGTGATATCGAAGGGCTTTATCATGTAATCATCAGCACCGAGGTCCAGCCCCTTTACCCGCTCTTCCGGGGTGCCGCGCGCGGTCAGGATCAGCACCGCCGCCTTGTCCTGGCGCGCCCGCATGGAGCGCAACACATCGATGCCATCCATTTCAGGCAGGTTAAGATCGAGAATGACGAGATCGAAATTTTCGGCAGCGATAGCGGCATCGGCAGACGCACCATCGGACACCACATCCACGGCATAGCCGCTGCCCCGCAACAGCGCGGAAAGCCCTTCCGACAAAACCTGATTGTCCTCCACCAGCAGAATTCGCAAGCAGACGCCCTCCATTTGGATCAAATTTATCCAAGCCTTCCCGTCTTGTGAATGGCAAGGGCCTGCGGCATGATCTTTTCCATGCGTATTCTTCTGTCCCTCTGTCTTTTCTTGACTGCCGCCACCTGTTTGCAGGCGCAGCAGATGCTTTTCCCTGCCCTTTCCGGCAAGGCAGATGCGGAAACGCTCGTGGTCTATTCCTCGCTGGACGAACCGCTCGCCACACCCATGATCGAAGGCTTCCAGAGGGCGAACCCGGATGTGGCAGTTTCCTATGAGGATATGCTGACCGGCGAGATCTACGATCGCATTGTGCGGGAAACGGATGCGGGCGAAAAGACCGCCGATTTCGCCTTTTCCTCCGCCATGGATCTTCAGGTCAAACTCAGCAATGACGGTTACGCCCAGCGCTCCGATCTGCCGATGAGTGCGCGCTGGCCCGCCTGGGCCAACTGGCGCAACACGGCCTATGCGCTGACATTCGAACCCGCCGTCTTCGTTTATCACAAGCCCAGCTTCCAAACCGAAAAGCCACCGGCCAGTCGCGCAGAATTCGTGGATTATCTGGAACGCCATGCCAAAGACGTACATGGCCGCATCGCCACCTATGATATCGAACGCTCCGGCGTCGGCTTCCTGTTCATGTCACGAGATCAGGAGCAGTTCGGCGATATCTGGAACGTCATCAAGAGCATGGGAACGGCGGGCGTGAAGGTCTACTCCACCTCATCCGCCATTCTGGAACGCATTTCTGATGGCCGCTTCGTGCTGGGCTACAACATCCTCGGTTCCTACGCGGCGGATTGGGCCTCGCGCCATCCGGATGTCGGCATTGTCCTGCCTAAGGATTATACCGTCGTTATGTCACGCATCGGACTGGTGCCGCAGGCGGCAAAAAACGCGGAACTTGGGCGGCGCTATCTGGAATTCTTCATGTCGAAGGAAGGCCAGACCATCATGGCGCGGCAGTTGCAGATACCGGCGGTCAGCCCCGACGTGGCAGGAGAGAACACCGCCAACATGATGCAGGCCATCCACGGCGCGCAATTGCGGCCCGTGCCGGTCAGTCCGGGGCTGATGGTTTATCTCGATCAGGTGAAGCGCGCCCGCATCATCGAGCGCTGGAACGAAGCTTTACGCGCCCAGTAGACGGATTTCAAAAATTAATAGACAGTAAATGCGCTGAGGAATTGCCAAGCGTCAGTTAGATGACAGCTTTCTGTGGTGCTGTGCAATTCTTCGTTCATCCGTGGAGGCGGACTGAAGAAGCGGGAGGAAGTCTCATCCGACAGATCGTTGTCCGGTTGCTCATGTGCAGCCCTCGATGTCGGCCATGCGCGCCCCTTCCGCTATCATCACAACATGCCGAATGGCATACAAGGAGGGTTCACTTTGAAGCATTTCTTCATCGCTTCGCTACTCGCTGGCGCAATCGCACTTCCGGCAGCAGCGGCCGATTACACCATCATTGCTCCTGCAAACCCCGGCGGTGGCTGGGACCAGACGGCACGTTCGTTGCAGAGCGTTCTGCAGGAAGACGGCATTTCGAAGCGCGTTCAGGTTCAGAACGTTCCCGGTGCCGGTGGCACCATTGGCCTTGCGCAGTTCGCAAGCCAGCAGAAGGGCAATCCCAACGCGCTAATCGTCGGTGGCTACGTCATGGTTGGGGCCATCCTCACCAACAAGGCTCCGGTTACGCTGAAGGACGTCACGCCGATTGCGCGTCTGACCGGTGAATACGAAGTCATCGTCGTTCCGGCCTCGTCGCCGATCCAGAACATCGGCCAACTGGTCGACCAGCTCAAGAAAGACCCGGGCAGCGTATCCTGGGGCGGCGGTTCTGCCGGCGGCACAGACCACATCACCGCAGGCCTGATTGCCAAGGCTGCGGGCGTCGATCCAACCAAGATCAACTACATCGCTTATTCCGGTGGCGGTGAGGCTCTGGCCTCCATCCTCGGTGCACAGGTCACGGCAGGCATTTCCAGCTACGGTGAATTCGAAAGCCAGGTGAAGTCTGGAACCGTTCGCCTTCTCGCCATCTCCAGCGAAGCCAAGATAGAAGGCATCGATGCCCCGACGCTGAAGGAAAGCGGCCTCGACGTCGTTATCCAGAACTGGCGCATGGTCGCTGCCCCTCCAGGCCTGACGCCTGAGCAGGAAAAGGCCGTCAGCGCCGATGTTGAAAAGCTGGCCAAGTCTGCCAAATGGCAGGAAACGCTGAAGACCAAGGGCTGGATGGACACCTATCTTGCAGGTGACGCCTTCAAGGAACAGCTTGCCAAGGACACCGCCTCGACAGAAGCCATCCTCAAAGACATCGGACTGGTAAAATGAGCCAGGGTTCATCCCCTTCCCAACCCACAAAGCGCCGCCCTGATTGGGCGGCGTTCGGCATCGCCGTTTTTCTGGTGATCGTCGCCGCCGTGATCTTCTGGGATTCGGCACGCCTTGCCAGCGTCACCGGTTATTCTCCGGTCGGCCCCGCTACCGTTCCTTACGCCATTGCCTTCTGTCTTGTCGGACTGGCGATCTGGACCGGGTTCGAGGCATGGCGCAATGAGTTTCCGGCCCGCGACAAACAGGAAATGGGACCTGTCTTCTGGGTCATCGCCGGTCTTGCCGCGCAGATGCTTTTGCTGAACGTCGCTGGTTTCTCGATCGCCACCGGCCTGCTTTTTGCCTTCACGGCGCGCGCCTTCGGCAAACGCAAGCTGTGGTATTCGATCCCTATCGGCATCGTGTTCAGCTTCGTCATCTGGGTGATCTTTGCGCAGCTGCTGCAACTCTCACTGCCCGCTGGACCCTTGGAGCGGCTGTTCTTCTGACGGCCGATCCACTCGATAAACAACAAGACATGAAGCCTTGGTGCCCGCATTTTAAGCGCGGCAAGGGTTTCACCCGACAGGGGGACAACTGTCCATGAGCACTTTTGATTTTCTGCTGCAAGGCATCGCGGTTGCTGCGCAACCGATGAACCTTCTCTACGCGCTGATCGGCGTCACACTCGGCACCGCCGTCGGCGTTCTGCCCGGCATCGGCCCGGCGCTGACCGTCGCGCTGCTTCTGCCCGTCACCTACCAGCTCGATCCTGCCGGATCGCTCATCATGTTTGCCGGTATCTATTACGGCGGCATGTATGGCGGCTCGACCACATCGATCCTTCTCAACACACCCGGCGAAAGTGCGTCTATAGTAACCGCACTGGAGGGCAACAAGATGGCCCGCGCCGGGCGCGGCGGCCCCGCCCTTGCCACAGCCGCGATCGGCTCCTTCGTGGCGGGCCTGATTGCGACCATCGCGCTGGCCTTCGTGGCGCCCTACATCGTCAAGCTGGCGCTGGTTTTCGGCCCACGCGAATATTTCGCGCTGATGGTGCTGGCCTTCGTAACCGTCTCCTCGGCCTTTGGTGATTCGGCACTGCGCGGCCTGACATCTCTGTTCATCGGCTTTGCGCTCGCCATCGTCGGCATCGACCAGTTGACCGGCCAGACCCGTATGAGCTTCGGCATCCCCGATCTGCTCGACGGTGTGGAAGTCACAACGCTCGCGGTGGCCATGTTCGCCATCGGTGAAACGCTGTTCATCGTCGCACAAGGCCAAAGCGGCGACGAAAAGGTCGAAGCCGTCAAGGGTTCGGTCTGGATGAGCGCGCAGGACTGGGCTCGTTCGTGGAAGCCATGGCTTCGCGGCACGTTGATCGGCTTCCCCATTGGCGCGATGCCAGCGGGCGGCGCTGAGATCGGCACCTTCCTGTCCTACGCCACGGAAAAGCGCCTGTCGAAGCACCCCGAAGAGTTTGGCCACGGTGCTATAGAAGGCGTTGCCGGTCCGGAAGCGGCCAACAATGCATCTGCTGCCGGTACGCTGGTGCCGCTGCTGACGCTCGGCCTACCGACAACGGCGACGGCTGCCATCATGCTGGCCGGTTTCCAGCAGTTCGGCCTTCAGCCCGGCCCGCTTCTGTTTGCGACCAACCCGCAGCTCGTCTGGGGCCTGATCGCCAGCCTGTTTATCGCCAACCTCATGCTGCTGGTTCTCAACCTGCCGCTGATCGGCCTGTGGGTAAAGCTGCTGACCATTCCAAAGCCTTGGCTCTATGCAGGCATTCTGCTGTTTGCGACGCTCGGTACGATTGGCGCGAACCCTTCCGTGTTCGAACTCGGAATGCTGCTCGCATTCGGTATCCTCGGCTATATCATGCGCATCTTCGGCTACCCGATTGCGCCTGCCGTCGTCGGTCTCATCCTCGGGCCATTGGCCGAGCAGCAATTGCGCCGCGCACTGGCCATCGGTCAGGGTGATCCATCTGTGCTGTTTACGTCGTGGATTGCCGTTGGCCTGTTCGCCGTTGCGGCAGCCGCCTTCCTCATTCCGCTGATCATGCGTATTCGTGGTCGCGGCCAGGTGTTGACGCAACTCGCTGCCAACGAAGACTAAAAAGAGCTCCCTCCCAAGGGCCTGCCCCGCATTCGAAAGAGTGCGGGGCTTTTTTATGTCAGGAACGGAAAAGGTTGGAGTTCGTTTCAGTAACACATCATCCTTTGGGGAAGACATCATGCGCAAATTCGCTCTGCTGTTCGTCTTGGCGCTCGCGTCCTGCACAACCGCTGCCTCCGCTGTCGAGCCCATTCCCGGTAGCATCACCTATGGTGGCCAGCCCCGGACAAAACTGACCAAGTCTCCTGTCGGCAGCACCTTCAGCCACGAGTTCGTCATGCAGGACGGCCGACGAGCCCATGAAACCTATCGCATCGAGCCGGACAGGTCCTTAACACTTCTCGACAGAGAAATTATAAGCGACCCCCCAACCGACAATTAACATATATTTGCAACCACGGATGATGGAACGACTACCGCTCCCACCCGTTGATTTCCCGGACGTTTAAAAAACCAAAATATAATCGCGTTTCAGGAGAACAACATGAGAACCCACAAGACCCGAAACGATCTACCATCCAATACCAAGGCGACGGTCATAGGGCTCTTGAACGAGGCTCTGGCGTCTGTCATCGATCTGTCGCTGGTAACGAAACAGGCCCATTGGAACCTGAAAGGACCGCAGTTCATCGCGATCCACGAACTGCTGGACACATTCCGCACCCTGCTCGATAAGCATAGCGACACCATTGCGGAACGCGCCGTGCAGCTAGGCGGGACTGCCCTTGGCAGCGTGCAGTCGGTCACATCGACATCCAAGCTGAAGGCCTATCCAACGGATATCTTCAAAACCCAGGATCACCTCGATGAGTTGATCGAACGCTATGGTGATGTTGCCAATCTCATTCGCAAATCTATCGATGAAGCGGATGATGCAGGCGATCCGAACACCGCCGACATCTTTACCGCGGCGTCGAGAGACTTGGATAAATCACTCTGGTTTCTCGAAGCCCATGTTCAGGAAAAAAGCTGACCCAACACAAAAGCGCCCGGGCAACCGGGCGCTTGAACTCTTCCATGTTGTGGATCAGTGGCGGCGCATAACCGCTTTACCGATATCACGCAGCATGTCGTGATCGAGAATGCCTCGCTGGGCGCTTCTAATCAGAACTGCCGCGCATTCATTGGCCACCGGACTGCTCCGATCTTCAAGGCACTCAAAACAAACGCCATCGAATATCGTCTGAAGGTCAGTGACCTGCTGGGGTGACAACTGTGTACCCACACGTTGAAAAGCCACGTAAGACAAGACCCATCCTCCCGAAAGATGCGAGTTATCAGCACTCATTCCTTGAACGATTATTTATTACACCTGATCGAATCGTGTGTCGAATCAGATTTTAACGAATTTTCAATGATTATTTTGCCTAGACCAAAATCTAGTTGCAGCCGTTACTTTCATGTCACAACGCCAGGATGCGGCATGAAGATCAGCGTCCGTTTCAGGCATCGTCAGATGGTCAAGGGAAGGCTAAGCCGACGTCTATCAGTGCCTTTTCGATGAGGTCCGAAGAGATCGGCTTCGTCAGAAAAATCGCGCCCGGCGGCAAGACCCCTTCGGCGGGATCGTATCTCCCGGAAATGACGACGACTTTGATATCCGGCCAGCGCCGGTGCGCTACATTGGCCAACCCCAGACCGTTGATCGATCCGGGCATATCTATATCCGTCAAGATGGCATCGATCCGGTCTTCGGTTTCCAGCATTTCGACCGCCTGATCGGCTGTCGCCGCCTCTTCCGCCAGGAACCCGAGATCTGACACCATATCAACCAGATCAAGGCGAATGAGCCCGTCATCCTCAACGATGAGAAGTCGCGATGGCATCAATCAATGCTCCTGCTGAAAACTGGCCAGATCTGCGGAAATAACGCAGCGCAGACCGCAGGCTTCGTACAAAATATCGACACGCCCATTGGCGGCACCGGCAAGACCTGCCTTGATAAGCCGGGAGCCAGAACCGACTCGTTCCGGTGCGGCGACCTCCGGGCCACCGGTTTCCGTCCAAACGAGTTCGAACCTGTCTTTGGCGTCTCCGGTGATGTGCCAGCGAATATCCACTTTGCCATCCGGCACCGAAAGAGCTCCGTATTTAACCGCATTCGTGGCCAGTTCATGCAGGATCAGCGAAAGAGACAGAGACGGGCGTGAGCCGACGCGCAAATTGGCTCCCGAAACGGTAAACCGCGACGCCATGGGATCGTCATGAACTTCGAGCATCTGGTTGACCAGTTTATGGACATTGGACGTTCCCAAACCACCCTGGATCACCGTGTCATGTGCCGCACTCAAAACGCCAATGCGACCCGAGAGTATTTTCCGGGCTGAATCCAGGCTCTCCGCCGAACGGAGCGTTTGAGATGCGATCGCCTGTACCATGGCGAGCTGGTTCTTGAGGCGGTGGCCAAGCTCGTGCGATATCAATTCCCGGTGCTTCTGCTCGGCCAGGCGTTCCGTGACATCCTGCGCCTGGACCAATATGCCCATAATCTCACCAGAGGGCGCACGCATCGCCTGATACACAAGGTCTATAAACCGCTTCTGCTTCTCACCATCAGGTCCGCGATTAAGCTCGACTGGAACAGCACGAGCCGCGAAAGGCTCTCCCGTTTTATAAACGGTATCGAGAAGATCGATAAAACCCTGGTCGACGACCTCGGACACAGCTTCAGCAACGGATTTTCCAATGATGTCCCGGCCAATGCCGATCATCGAATAATATTCTTCATTCGCAAATTCAAAGATGTGGTCGGGACCACCCAGCGTGGCGATGCCCGCTGGTGACATTTCGAATATTTGCAGAAGCTTCTCTTGAAGGCTTTTCTGCTCGCGACGAACGATGATCTCGCCGGTGATTTCGGAACAGGCGCAAAACATTCCCAGCACGACGCCCGATTGATCTCGAACAGGCGTATAGGAAAACGAGAAATGCGTTTCCTCCGCATAACCCTTGCGATACATGATGAACTCTATGTCGTCCATCGACGTGCCTTGCCCGGCATAGGCGGCAGAAATTATGGGGTCGACGGCATCCCAGATATCGTACCAGAGATCACGAAACGGATGACCGAATGCTGCGGGATGGCGATTGCCGCACATGGCCGCATAACCATCATTATACAGCGTGATTTGCGACGGACCCCACACAATCAACATGGGTTGCAGAGAGCCAAGCATGACGTTGACGAGGGTTTGGAGTTCGACCGGCCACGCATCAGGGGTGCCTAAAGGGCTGTCATCCCAAGCAAAATTCCGGAACAAATTTCCGCATTCGCCGCCGCCTACAAAATTCAAAGCTATCCCCGTACATCCTAATGCCCCAGCGCAACAACTCGGCTGATCGCATTTGGTTCCGCACGATATCCAGGCCATGGAACGACGGCCCCTTGGAGACGTTAGAATAGCCATTGGAATGACAACAGCAGTCTAGCGATATTGCGCAGGAGCGGTTTCATGTCACGCGTACCGAAGAAGCAGGATCATAAAACCTATGACGTCAGGGACCGGTTGATACTGGCCCTCCACGCGCAGTTGAGAGCGGAACGCGAGACGCGTGAGGCGATGGAATGGGTGATGCGCAATGGTGGGCTTTCACCAGAAGTTCTGGAAGCCATGGCGTCTGATCCCATTCCGGTCGTTACCGCCGAGGAGGTGCAAATGGTTGACAGGTCACTCAAGCATTTACGGCTTGAAACCGGGCGCGGGGGTGCACACTCATGACGCGCCGGGCAAGCTGGAAAGGCCACATCAAATTTGGTGATTTCGCCTGCGAGGTCGGGCTGTATTCGGCCATCACCTCGTCGGAAAAAATCTCGTTCAATATCGTCAATCGAAAGACCGGCAACCGCGTCGAGCGGCAATATGTCGATAGCGATACCGGAGAGCAGGTCGACAAATCCGATCAGGTCAGGGGTTTCGAACTCGACAATGGCGACCACGTCATCGTTGAAGGTGACGAAATCGCAGCCCTCATGCCAGACAGCAACAAGATCATCGACATCGAAAACTTCATTGCCTACGACGACATAGACAAGCTCTATTTCGACCGGCCCTATTTCCTCGCCGCGACCGACGGAGATGGGGAGGATGCACTCAGCCTGTTGGCACAAGCCATGGAGCGGCAAAATGTGGTCGCCATTGCGGAAGCCGTGCTGTTTCGCCGAAACAGAAACCTTATCATCCGCCCACACGGGAAGGCGTTGATCGCGACGACCCTGAGTTTCGATTATGAAGTTCGCTCGCAGACCACCACCTTCAAATCCATTCCAGATATGAAGTTCGATGATGAAATGCTGGAACTTGCCAGCCACATCATCAAGAAACGCGCCGGAAAATTCGACCCCGCAGCCTATGCCGATCGCTACAACGACGCCTTGGCGGAGCTGGTCAAAGCCAAGATCGAGGGCCGCCCGATCAAGAAACCTGTCGAGGAAAAGCGCGACAATGTCGTCGACCTGAAGGAGGCTCTGCGCCGCAGTGCCGCCGGAGACAAGGGTGCCACTGAAAAAACCGCCAAGAAGCCGGCCACCAAAACGAAAAAAGCGAGCTGACCATGGGCCTGCAAAGATACAATGCGAAGCGCCGCTTCGACCAGACGCCAGAACCACGTGGCACCAAGAGCGAGGACCAGGGGTCGTCCTTCGTCATCCAAAAACACGATGCCCGCAGGCTTCACTACGATTTTCGGCTGGAAATGGATGGTGTTTTCAAGAGCTGGGCGGTGACGCGTGGCCCCAGCCTTGACCCGGAAGACAAACGTCTCGCCGTCCACGTGGAAGACCACCCCTTGAGCTATGGCGATTTCGAGGGCGTCATCCCCAAGGGTCAATATGGCGGCGGCACGGTGATCCTGTGGGACAAGGGCACATGGCACCCGGTTGGAGACGCCAAAAAAGGCTACAAGAAGGGCCACCTGGAATTCGATCTAGACGGCGAGAAGCTGCGCGGTCGTTGGCATCTGGTTCGTATGCACGGTAAACCCGGCGAGACCCGCGAAAACTGGTTGCTAATCAAGGTCGAGGACGAAGAGGCCCGCACCAAAGGTGACAAGGATATTCTGGTCGAAGAGCCCAACTCCATTAAATCCGGGCGCGCGATAAAGGATGTTGCTACAAATCCTGATGATACGTGGAATTCCAAGCCGGTCAGCAAAAAGGCCAAAGCCGTTGCGGGAGCCAAGCAGACGCATGATTTTCCAAAAGGCGCACGCAAGGCATCGCTACCGGATTTCATCCCGCCTGCCCTTGCAACCCTCAAACCCATGCCGCCTGCAGGCGACCGCTGGCTGCACGAAATCAAGTTCGATGGCTACAGGGTTCAGGTTCGGATCGATGGTGGCAAGGTGTCACTTCTGACCCGCAGCGGGTTGGACTGGACCGAAAAGTTTGGCCCCGAGGTCGTCAAGGCGTTCACCAAGCTTCCCGTTCAAAATGCGATACTCGATGGAGAGATCGTTGTGGAACGCGACAATGGCGCATCGGATTTCTCCGCCTTGCAAGAGGACTTGAGCGCCGGTCGAACCGACCGCTTCCGCTATTACGCCTTCGATCTGTTGCATCTGGATGGCCAAAGCCTTCAAAACGCGGAGCTGATCGAGCGCAAGCATCTCCTCGAAAAGCTGCTGCCATCCGGCGATGCTGTCTTGAGATATAGCGAGCATTTTGAGGAAAACGGTGACATGATTTTGGAGCACGCCTGCCGCCTCAGCCTTGAGGGTGTGATCTCCAAACAGAAAAGCAGCAAATATCTGTCGGGACGCAAGGGGCAATGGGTAAAGTCCAAATGCTCCAGCCGTCAGGAATTCGTAATCGGCGGCTTCACGCTGTCATCCACCTCGGATCAGGCCATCGGTTCGCTGGCCCTCGGTGTCTACGACAAAGACGGCTTTCACCACGTCGGACGCGTCGGCACCGGTTTTACGTCGGATGTCGCGGAAAAGCTGTTTCAGACGCTGAAACCCCTGACGGAAAAAACGAGCCCCTTTGCCGATAAGCTGACGGCGCTGGCCAAGCGCGATCTGATTTTCGTGAAGCCCGACATCGTTGCGGAAGTGGAGTTCCGCACATGGTCTGCTGATGGCAACCTGCGCCACGCATCGTTTCGGGGCATTCGAGAGGACAAGGATGCGAAAGACATCCATCGCGAGGATGCGCAAAGCTCGGCAAAGCCTGTTCCCAAAACCAGCGTGACCTTCAGCCACCCGGAAAGGCTGTATTGGCCGAAGGACGGCGTGACGAAAGAAGGCCTTGCTGATTATTACGCGCAGGTCTGGCATCTGATGGCACCCTACATCGTGGACAGGCCGCTGGCCCTTGTTCGCTGCCCGGATGGCATAGAAGGCCCGCATTTTTTCCAGAAACACCCGTGGCGTGGTACCAACAAAGCCATCGGCCAGATTGCCGATCCCAAGGATAAACAGGGGGAACCGCTGATCCGCATCACCGACTTCGACGGGTTGATGGCCCTTGTTCAGTCGGCGGCGCTGGAAATTCACCCCTGGGGCGCAACCACGCGCAGCTGGGAAAAGCCCGACATGATCACCATGGATCTAGATCCGGGTGAGGATGTGACCTGGGGCGAGGTCATCGGTGCAGCGCTTGAGCTGAAGCGGCGTTTTGAGGACGTCGGGCTGGCGGCCTTCGTCAAGACATCGGGTGGCAAAGGGCTGCATGTCGTCAGTCCTCTCAAGCCACAGGCAGGGTGGACGGCGGTCAAGGCCTTTGCCAAGGCCATGGCTGTCAGCATGGCGAAGGATGATGGGGATAAATTCATTGCCGTTTCGACCAAGTCCAAGCGGCACGGTCGTATCTTCATCGATTATCTTCGCAACGGGCGCGGCAACACCGCCGTTGCCCCCTACTCCTCACGGGCACGGCCCGGAGCGGCTGTTTCCATGCCGCTGGAATGGTCTGAGTTGTCAGACGAGATAAGCCCGGATTACTTCACCGTCGGTAACATTGCGCCGCGTCTGGCCGCGATGAAACATGACCCATGGAGCGGCTTTTTCGATGCCGCGAAACCGCTGCCCAAATAGCTCAGCCTCGCTTTTCGGAGGCGAGGCTCTTCTTGAGCGCATCCATGATGTTGATGACATTGCCGCCGCTCTTTTTGGCAGGCGCGGATTTTGATTTCGAGGCTGTTTTCCCCTTTTCCTTGGATTTGAGAAGCGCCTTGATTTTCTTTTGAACCTTGTCCTGAGTGACAGATGATTTCCAGGCAATCGTGTTTTTCTCGATCCGTTTTTCCATCAGCGACAACAGCTCGGAATCGAGTTTTTGTTTGGGCTCAAGCGTATCGATACTGTCGCGAACCTCATCGGCGTAATGCAGCGTCCATAAAATGATGCCATTGCCCGCGGGCTCCAGCAGAACGGCATGTTCCCTGCGATAGATCACCAGCCGCGCGATGCCCGAGACGTTGTCGGCCTTCATCGCGTCCCTGATGACACCGAAGGCTTCGGCACCGATCTTGTCTTCTGGTTTTAAAAAATGCGGGCGATCGTACCAGATCCAGTCGATGGAGCCTGCGGGAACGAAAGTCTGGATATCGATGGTCTTGGTGCTTTCCAACCCGACGGCGTCGATCTCGTCGTCTTCCAGCAAAACGAAACCGCCATCTTCCTTGGGAAATCCTTTGACCTGATTTTTATCGGCAACGCGGCGATGCGTTGTGCTGTCGGCGTAATGGCTTTCGACCCGGTTGCCCGTCTTGCGGTTCAGAATATGAAATCTGACCTTCGCGCTCTCCGTGGTAGCCGGCGTCAGGGAAACGGCCGCTGTGACGAGGGAGAGCCGTAAGTGCCCTTTCCAGAAAACGTGACGTGGCATGACCGTGAACTCCCTCATTGACGCGTGTCCGATAAACGACGCAGCGCCAACATTGTTTCCCGTCCCAAAGAAAACATCGCCTGACACAGTTGCGTGAGCGTCGGTGCCCGCAAACGAGGCTGTTGGAACAATAAGGAAGTTGCCGTTGTTAGAATTGAGAAACGCGCCCGATCGAGGCCGTCGCATCCCAAATTTTTTCCTTTTCCCGCAACGGAGACTTCCATCATGACGACACCACTGCCTGTCCGCTACAGCACCGATTTGGAAGAGATCAAGCCTGACGAGAAGCAGGTCATCGCCGATCTCAACGAAACCTTTGACGTCATCTTGAAGCGCACTGCCGAGGACTACGGTCATGCCGTTCGCTCCGTCCACGCAAAGTCGCATGGCATTCTTGAGGGAACGATGACCGTTGAGAACGGACTGACGCCGGAACTGGCGCAGGGGCTTTTCGCCTCCCCGGGCAGTTACAAGGTCTATCTGCGCCTCTCCACCAACGCCGGTGATATTCTGCCCGATGCCATTTCTCTGCCGCGCGGTCTGGCGATGAAAGTCGTTGGCGTCGAAGGTGCTCGCATCGAGGGCGCAGAAGGCGAGACGCAGGATTTCGTCATGGTCAACGGCCCCGTTTTCCAGGCACCTGACGCCAAGAAATTTCACGGCAATCTGAAACTGCTCGCAAAAACGACGGACCGCATGGAAGGAACCAAAAAGGTTCTCTCCAGCGTGTTGCAGGGCGTCAACAGCGCGCTGGAAGCTGTCGGCATCACCAGTTCTGCGGTGCAATCTCTGGGCGGCGCACCCAATATCGACCCCCTGGGCGAAACCTATTTCAGCGTCACCCCATTTCTGTACGGCGACTATGTCGCGAAGTTTCGCCTGAAGCCGGTTGCCCACGGTCTTGTGGAATTGACGGGCCGGGAAATCGACACCAGCATAGGTGACAACGCAATCCGAGACACGGTGCAGGCAGAAATGCGCGATACCGCTGGCGAATGGCTGTTTCAGGTCCAGCTCTGTCGTGATCTGGAAAAGCAACCGATTGAGGACCCCACCGTCGAATGGGATGAGCAGGACGCGCCCTTCATCACCGTCGCGAAGGTCAGCGTCGCGCCGCAAGACAGCTGGAGCGACGACAATGTGCGTAAGGTCGATGAAGAGATGCGGTTCAGTGTCTGGACCGGCCTCGCCGCACACCGGCCTTTGGGCAATATCAACCGCGCCAGAAAAGACACCTACCAGCACTCCTCGCAGTTTCGTGCAGGTTTCAACCGCTGTCCCATCCATGAGCCGCAGGAATGACGGGCTCAAAAACGCGCACTCTTTCTCCAGAATGATGGATCGATAAAATGGCAGACCAAATCCCCAATCCCGAATCCGAAGGCCCTTCCGGTGGTTGGGGATCGGTCAAATCGATCGCCCGCATCTACGGCGAGAACTGGCCCACCCCTGCCGCGCTTGATACGTTGGCGCATCTCAACAAACCGGGCGGGGTCATGTGCGTGTCCTGCGCCTGGCCAAAGCCCGCCAACTACCACCCGTTCGAGTTCTGCGAAAACGGTGCGAAGGCCACGCTATCGGATTTGACCAGTGCACGATGCACGCCGGATTTCTGGAATGACCACACGGTTGCGGAGCTTCGCAGCTGGAAAGACCATGATCTGGAAAAGACCGGCCGCCTCACCCATCCCATGCGCTATGACCACCAGACAGACCGCTATGTCGAAGTGGATTGGGAGGAAGCCTTTTCCGATATCGGTCAACGGCTCAAGGCGCTACCTCGGGAAAGCGCGGTGTTCTATTCGTCAGGCCACGCCGGGCTTGAAGCATCTTATCTCTATGCACTTATGGCTCGGGCCTATGGCAACAACAATCTGCCCCAAAGTTCCAACATGTGCCACGAAACGACGTCCGTCGGTCTCAATAAGGTCATCGGTTCTCCCGTGGGAACCATCGTCTGGGAAGATCTCGAAAAAGCGGATGCCTTCTTTTTCTTCGGCCAGAACCCCGGCTCCAACAGCCCACGGTTCCTCCATCCACTCCAGGAGGCCAAGAAGCGTGGCGCGCATATCGTCACCTTCAACCCTGTCTTGGAACAGGGACTGGTGTCCTTCGTAAACCCGCAAAGCCCGGTCGATATGCTGACCGGGCGTGAAACGATGATTTCCGACGAATATTTGCAGGTCAAGGCCGGAGGCGATATCGCCGCGATACTCGGCCTGTGCAAGGTGGTCATCGAGGCGGATGATGCAGCAATAGCCAAGGGCGGCAAGCGCGTCATCGATGTCGACTTCATTGCTGAACACACGGTGGGCTTTGACGCCTTCATTCAATGCGTGCGCGATACGGGCTGGGTAGATATTGAGCGGGAAAGCGGTCTCACCGAAGCCGCCATTCGTAGCGCTGGCGACATCTACGTTCGGTCAGAGCGCGTGATCGGCGTTTACGGCATGGGGCTGACGCAACATTCGCAGGGTGCGCTCAACGTCGCGATGCTGGTCAATTTGCTGCTTCTGAGGGGCAATATCGGTCGTGAAGGGGCTGGCTGCTGTCCGGTGCGCGGTCACTCCAACGTGCAGGGTCAACGCACCGTTGGCATCGCCGAAAAGACCAAGCTGATCCCCATGGACAAGCTAAAACAATTGTTCGACTTCGATCCACCGATGGAAGACGGCACGACAATTGTCGATGCCGTGAAAGGCTTGATGGCGGGCGAGATCAAAGCCTTCATCTGTCTCGGCGGCAATCTGGTGCGCGCCGTGCCGGACCAGAAGGACATGGAGCAGGCATGGAGCCGTCAGGAATTGACGGTCATGATCTCCACCAAGCTGAACCGCAGCCATCTCTTTCCGGGTGCCAACACCTATATCCTACCCTGCCTGTCTCGGTTGGAGATAGACAGCCAGGCGACAGGACCACAGGCCGTGACGACGGAAGACAGCTTCTCTCATATCTCCGGCTCTTTGGGCAAAAGAACGCCCGCATCCGCTCACCTCAAAAGCGAGCTGGCAATCGTGACGGGTATCGCAAAGGCTGCGCTCTCTCCCAATCCAAAATTGAAGTGGGATGAGTGGACCGGTAATTACGGCCTTGTTCGCGACCTGATCGAATTCACCTATCCCAAGGATTTTAAGGACTACAACACCAGGATGTTCCAGCCCGGCGGCTTCTATCGGGGCAACAACGCCCATAAGCGCATCTGGAATACGGATGAGAAAAAGGCTGTGTTTACCGCGCCGCATCGGCTGAATGCTCTGTCCTTTGAAGACGCAGACGGTCGTTTCCGCCTGGTCACGATGCGCTCGAACGACCAGTTCAACACGACGATCTATGGATATTCCGACCGCTTCCGAGGAATAGAAGGCACCAGAGACGTGGTGTTGATGTGCGCGCAGGATATGGCCGCAGCAGGTCTGCATGAAGGCCAGAACATCACGCTTGTCAGTGATTTCAATGATGGCAAAAGACGCGAGCTCGGTGGCCTTTCCGTGCGCACCCATAACCTGCCCCAAGGCACGATCGGCGCATATTACCCGGAAGCCAACACGTTGATTTCCATAGATCATCATGACGAACTGTCCAAGACGCCTGCCTCCAAGGCCATCCCTGTCAGGATCGAGACAGGCCAGCCATCAAAGTCCATTTAATTTCACTAATATGGAACGAATGATCTGACGGACGGTTATTGAGCCACGGAGCTGTGAAGAACGGTCCGCATGAGAGGAAATCACCATGAAGAAGATCATTCTTGCAGCAGCGCTGTTGAGCGCTACTGCCCTGACCGCTGCTGCCCAGACCACCGCACCTGCAACGACTTCCCCAGCCACATCTGCCCCAGCGACAAGCACTGACGGCAAGACACCAGCAGTCGCCACACCTGACACCAAAAACCCGACTGCACCTGTCGAAGGCGCAAACAGCTTCACCGAAGAGCAGGCCAAGACCCGCATCGAAGAAGCCGGCTATTCCGATGTCAAGGACCTCAAGAAGGACGACAAGGGCATCTGGATGGCTGCAGGCATGAAGGACGGCAAGGCTGTCATGATCGCTTTGGATTACCAGGGCAACGTCGTCGCCAAGTAACGTCGCACCAGTGACGTCAACGAAATTCGAGGAATTTGATATGAAAACCATTACTGGACTTTTTGACGACCATTCAGATGCACGCTCGGCAGTGACTGCCTTGGAATCTGCTGGCGTACCATCCGATGACATCAGCATCGTTTCCAACAACACCAACAACCACCACGATGATTCCAAAGCTGCTGAAGGTGCTGGCACCGGCGCTGGCATTGGTGCAGTCGTCGGTGGCGCTGGCGGCCTTTTGACTGGCCTCGGCATCATGGCTATTCCAGGCGTTGGCCCGGTTGTTGCCGCCGGTTGGCTTGCAGCCACTGCCGCAGGTGCCGTTGCTGGTGCCGTCGCAGGTGGTGCAGCGGGCGGTATCGTCGGTGCGATGACAGATAACGGCGTGTCCGAAGAAGACGCCCATGTCTACGCAGAGGGCGTTCGCCGCGGCGGTACTATCGTCACTGCAAAGGTCGATGATGGCCTCGTGCCTGAAGCCGAAGCGATTCTCAAGCGCTCGAACTGGGTCGATCCGGCTGAACGCCGCGTCGCTTACAACGAGCAGGGCTGGGAAAAGTTTGACGATACGCTTGATCCCTACAACGCCGAACAGATCGAAAAAGAGCGTACTCGCTATGGCCGCCCCGGCCTCTAAGCCAGACTGAATGCTCAGAAGGCCGCCTCTTTCGGGCGGCCTTTTTATGTCTGGGTTGCGCTGACGCAGTTCAGGTCCAAACTATGAGGAACTTTATCATGGCCAAGAAACCAGCTGCTCCAAAGTTGATGCAAGACACCGATGTCGTCACCATTCACGACCAGAAAATGCAACGCGGACAGGGCGGCGAACTTCACCAGTTCGCGGAAGGCGATACGCCCGTCATGACGACCGCCCAGGGCGGCCCTGTTGCCGACGATCAGAACTCGCTACGGATCGGCGCACGCGGTCCGCTCGTGGTGGATGACTTTCATTTCCGCGAAAAGATGTTCCACTTCGACCACGAGCGTATTCCAGAACGCGTCGTCCATGCACGCGGTTATGGCGCACATGGCTACTTCGAAAACTACGACTCGCTTGCGCAGTACACCAAGGCCGATCTGTTTCAGCGCAAGGGTGAAAAGACGCCACTGTTCGTGCGCTTCTCCACTGTTGCTGGCAACAAGGGCTCGGCTGACCTTGCGCGCGATGTGCGCGGCTTTGCCGTCAAGGTTTATACCAAGGAAGGCAATTGGGATCTGGTTGGCAACAACATTCCGGTCTTCTTCATTCAAGATGCCATCAAGTTTCCCGACCTCATCCATGCTGCCAAGCAGGAACCGGATCGTGCTTTCCCGCAGGCTCAGACAGCCCATGACAATTTCTGGGACTTCATCAGCTTGACGCCTGAAAGCATGAACATGATCATGTGGACCATGTCGGACAGAACAATCCCGCGCTCGCTGCGCTTCATGGAAGGTTTCGGCGTTCACACCTTCCGCTTCGTCAACGACAAAGACGAATCCACCTTCGTGAAATTCCACTGGAAGCCAAAACTGGGCCTTCAGTCCGTCGCTTGGAACGAAGCCGTCAAGATCAACGGTGCCGATCCGGATTTCCACCGTCGCGATCTGTGGAACGCTATCAAGTCAGGTGATTTTCCTGAATGGGAATTGCAAGTCCAGCTTTTCGATCAGGAATTTGCCGATAGCTTCGACTTCGATGTTCTCGATCCGACCAAGATCATCCCAGAGGAAATCCTGCCGCCGAAGGCCATCGGGCGTATGGTGCTGGACCGCATGCCGGACAATTTCTTTGCCGAAACGGAGCAGGTCGCGTTCATGACGCAGAACGTGCCGCCGGGCATCGATTTCAGCAATGACCCGCTGCTTCAGGGCCGTAACTTCTCCTATCTCGACACACAGCTGAAGCGCCTTGGTGGTCCGAACTTCACGCATTTGCCGATCAATGCGCCGAAGTGTCCCTTCGCGCATTTCCAGCAGGATGGTCATATGGCCATGCGCAACCCGGTCGGCCGGGTCAATTACCAGCCGAACTCGCACGGCGAAGGCCCACGAGAATCACCCACTAAGGGTTTTCGTCACTTCCCGGCGGAAGAACAGGGCACCAAGGCACGCCTTCGCCCCGAAAGCTTCGCCGACCACTACAGCCAGGCGCGGCAATTCTATATCAGCCAGACCGGTGCCGAGCAGCGCCACATCGCAGCGGCGCTGACTTTCGAACTCAGCAAGGTCGAAATACCCGCCATCCGCGAGCGCATGGTTTCGCATTTGCTGAATATCGATGAAACGCTGGCCGCAACGGTTGCGCAAAAGCTTGGCCTCGAGTCGATGCCGAAACCTGCCGATGCCGCCATCCCGACGCGTCAGGATCTGGAACCATCGCCTGCGCTGAGCATCGTGGAAAACGGCCCCAAACGTTTCGAGGGCCGCAAGCTCGGTATTCTGATCACCGATGGCGTCGACGTCGGCATGTTGAAGGCGTTGACAGATGCGATTACCGCCGAAAAAGCCGTGTTCGAGCTGATTGCCCCAAAGGTTGGCGGCGTGAAAGCCTCCGATGGTAGCATGATTAAGGCTCACCACATGATCGATGGTGGCCCTTCTGTGCTGTTCGATGCGGTTGCTCTGCTGACCTCGCCCGAAGGTGTCGAAGACCTTGTCGATGAGGCGACTGCGCGGGACTTCGTGGCGGATGCCTTCCAGCACTGCAAGTTCATCGGTTACGTCGAATCGGCAATGCCGCTGCTGCAAAAGGCGGGCATCGCAGACGCGATCGATGAAGGCGTCGTTGCCCTGCCACAGGATGAAGACCCGACGGATTTTGTATCCAAACTCGCTGATTTGCGTGTTTGGGGTCGTGAGCCCTCAGTAAAACTCGGCAAGGCGTCTGCGCCGCCTAAAAAATAGAATACCAAAAGTGCGGCACTCCGGTGTCGCGCTTTTGACTTTGGATTGCTGGCTGGAACGTTGCGATGACACAGAACCCAACGCTCAGACGCCTCGTCGTCATCAGCGATTATCAAGACGGCGGTCCCTTCCCCGACGACGTTCCAAGCGTCGAACACTTCGAACACCAATGGCAAAGCGGAGAGCGTGGAAAACCCGCAGGCACCTCTGAGGTGATCGCGGATTTCAACGTTGAGGGCGGTTATATCGAGCGCTTACCGCTGGCCTGCGTGAAAGCCGGTCTGGTGGATGTCGTAGAGGTCTGGACCCATTGGCGTGGCGGAGATGCGCCAGAACCGAATTTGCAGGGAGCACCCCTCATCGTCAGGCGTGCTTTTCAGATGAATGGGCCACAAGCGCCGTTCAGTTCCAATGATATGCTCGCACATATCCGCACGTTCGGCCCCCCTGAAATTCTCTGTGTCTGGGGACTTGGTGTGTCTGAAGATATTTTGGATGCGTGCGAGACAAGCTACAAAATATATAATTCCATCGATGCCCCTGCTCTGCGTGTCCCACCGGAAGTCAGCAGGCATTTCGACCTGATCCTAACGGGTGCGGAATGGCAGTCTAGGGAAGTGATCGACCGTCATCCGCATATAAAAACTGCAATCCTGCCCATCGGACCAGAATTCGCATCTGACTGCATGTTCTACCCGACCGATGGCGAAAAACCCTATGACATCATCTATGTTGCCGCCGCACAGGGCTACAAACGCCACGATATTCTGTTTGAGGCTCTAGCCAAACTCCCCCGGTCGATCCACACATTATGTGTTTTCGGCTACGGCGAAATGAGCGACGATTTGCAACGTTATGCGAGTGAACTTGGAATCGATGTGGACTTCGTAGGCCCGCCCGGTGTTCCGTTTGCCGAAGTTAACCGGCTGATGAACCTCGCCAAAATCGGCGTTGTTTGTGGCGCCAATGACGGCGCACCGGCAATCATCACCGAATACATGCTGGCCGGTCTGCCGGTGCTGGCTAACAGCGCTCTCAGTTGCGGTCTTCAATACATCACGCCGCAGACCGGTCAGGTCGCATCTGCCGAACACTTCCATGAAGGCATCAGCATGATACTGGAAAATATATCGGCCTTCTCACCCCGGCAGGCGGTTATCGACAACTGGGCATGGCCGCATTCGGTCCGCAAATTGCAGGAACTCATGGCAATTTCAGAGTATTAGAAAGTTTTCAACAGCTCAGGAACAAACCCTATTTCATCCGGTTTGAGTACGCCCCTCAAACGCGGATGCGTCAATGAATCTCTCCAGTTCGATATCCTCACCACTACAAGCAATGACCGAGCGCAAAACGCCGCTCATCTGTTTTTCGCATTTGCGATGGGATTTCGTCCTTCAACGTCCACAACATCTGATGGGACGCTTTGCCAAAGACAGAGCCATCTTCTTTTTCGAGGAATTCATTCCGACAGATCACCATTTGGCTTATCTCGAAATCCACCCTTTCGAGGGAACGACGGTAAAATCAGTGCGCCCACGCATTCCCCATTGGTGGAACGAAGCGGATCGGGAACGCGCCCTCTCCAGATTGCTGGACGACCTTTTGGCCATGCACGGAGCGGCACCCCCGATCCTGTGGTTCTACACACCTGCTATGTTCGGCTTTGCACGCCATGTCGAGGCCTCCGCTGTGGTTTACGACTGCATGGATGAGCTGGCGAATTTCAAATTTGCGCCCCAAAGCATGAAGGAAATGGAGGCAGAGCTCATCGCGCGCGCCGACGTCGTCTTTACGGGCGGTTACAGCCTTTACGAGGCGAAATGCGATCAGCACGACAATATTCATCCCTTTCCATCGGGTGTGGATGTCGCGCATTTTCATGCCGCCCGCAAGGATCGGCAGGAGCCAGCCGATCAGATGTCGATCCCCGGTCCCAAAGTCGGATATTACGGCGTCATCGATGAGCGTCTGGATTTGGCGCTGATCGAAGCGGTCGCAAAAGCCAGGCCACAGCTGTCTTTCGTCATCATCGGCCCCGTTGCGAAGATCGCGCCGGAAGACCTGCCAAGAGCCGTGAACATTCATTACCTCGGTCAGAAACACTACAGCGAACTGCCCGCCTATCTGGCGGGATGGGACGCCGCGCTGATGCCGTTTGCGCTCAACAGCTCGACGCAATTCATCAGCCCGACCAAGACCCCGGAATATCTGGCCGCTGGCCGGCCTGTCGTCAGCACCGCGATTACTGACGTCATTCGCCACTACGGCGATGTCGAAGGCGTGTTCGTTGCCGCTGACGCAGAAGGGTTCTCAACGGCCTGCGATAAAGCGCTTGCTCTGAAAAAATCAGGGCGCGATTGGCTGGTGCCTGTCGATGCCATGCTCGAGGGATCATCCTGGGACAAGACATTTCTCAGCATGAAAGCCCTGGTAGATGACGCGGTGCTCAGCAACACCTATCCCACCATGACAGCCGCTCAGCCTGTGACCCGCAAGACAAGCCAATCTCCCGTCGCATCCCGCAACGACGCCGTGGCTGTAAGCGGCTTATGAGCAACGATCGACGCCGGATCGTTCTTGCAACCGATAGTCTCGACCCATCCGGCATGGGTGAGCATATGCTGACGCTTGGCCGAGCCTTGGGCGATGAATGGGACGTCACCATCGCCGCCCTTACCGGGCATGCAGACGAACTCATGACAAAAGCCGCCCGTCATGGACTTGCCATCAAGATATTCGCTGATGCAGCGGATTTGGCGCGATGGCTGAAAACATCAGACGCTTGCCTGCTTCATGTCCATGCAGGCATCGGCTGGGAAGGCCACGAGATTGCCAGGGCGGGCATCGCTTGCGATGTGCCTGTGGTGCGGACGGAACACCTTCCCTATCTCCTCACTGATATCGACCAAAAAGAAGAATATGCCCGCGAATGCGCAGCGCTTGCTCACCGCATCGTCGTATCGCAAGCATCCAAGGCAAGCTTCGAGGCCAGTGGCGTCGATCCCGAACAGTTGACGGTAGTGCGCAACGGCACATTCGCGCTGGAGCATCACGCTGACAGGCACATCGACATGATGGACAGGTTTGCGGGCAAGAACGTCCTGATGACGGTTGCCCGGTTTTCTCGGCAAAAAGACCACGCAACACTCATCAAAGCCCTGCCAGCGGTCCTAGCAGCCCACCCGTCAACCGCACTTGTTCTGGTGGGCAGAGGCGAAGAGATAACGGCTGTCAAGGCTTTGGTCGAAGAGCTTTCTCTAACTGAGAACGTTCTGTTTGCCGGTCACCGCAGCGATATCGCCGATCTGATGGCCAGTGCCGATCTCTTCGTTTTACCGTCAAAATTCGAAGGCTTGCCGCTTGCGGTGCTGGAGGCCATGTCGATTGGCCTGCCCGTCGTTGCAACCAATATCGGCGGCAATATCGAAGCTCTCGGACCCGACCATCCCTACCTCGCCGAAAGCGGAAACCCTGCATCTTTGGCAGAGATGTTGATCGAAGCACTCAACGACCCCGATAGGGCCAAGGCCGTCGGCCAAGCTGGCTCCACCCGCTTCCATACGGAATTTTCAGCACAACGCATGGCGAGCGAAACCGCAGCCGTTTACCGGCGCGTTCTTTCCAATCGCACACAACCCACACAAGGACAGACTTCCATGAACAAGGCACGCATCGGCTTTATCGGCGTCGGCGGCATCGCCAATCGGCATCTGGATATCCTAGCCGGTTTCGACGACGTGGCACTGGTGGCATTTGCCGATCCGGATTTCACACGCGCCGAACAGGCCGCCTCACGCTTCGGGGCCAGAGCGTTCGATAGTCACCGCGCCATGCTGGAGCAAGAAACACTGGATGCCGTCTATATCTGCATTCCACCTTTTGCCCATGGCGACGCGGAGCGGGACCTGATCAGCCGCGGCATACCGTTCTTCGTCGAAAAGCCGATCACGCTCGATCTCGCTTTGGCCGAAGAACTCAGTGCCGCCATCGAAGCCGCAAACCTGATTACGGGCGTCGGTTACCACTGGCGTTATCTCGATACCGTCGAAGAGGCGCGCGACCGTCTGGCTGACAACCCCGCCCAGCTTTTGTCGGGTTATTGGCTGGACCAGACACCGCCTCCGCAATGGTGGTGGAAGTCGGATCTATCAGGCGGTCAGATGGTGGAGCAGGCAACCCACATCATCGATCTCGCCCGCTACCTCGTCGGCGAAATCACGGATGTCTACGGTCGTGTCGGCTTCAAGGACCGCGCCGAGTTTCCCGGCCTTGATGTGGCAGCGGTCACGACGGCAAGTCTGACATTCCAGTCCGGCGTCATTGCCAACATATCCTCCACCTGCTTGCTGGGATGGAGCCACAAGGTTGGCCTCAACATCTTCGCGGATCGCCTGGCAATTGAACTGACCGATCACGACATCATGGTCGATGTGGGTGCCGGACGCCCGGTGCGCCATGCCGAAGGCGACCCGGTTTGGCGAGAAGACCGTGACTTCATCGATGCCGTGCTGGGTGGCGAAAACCACATTCGTTGTACCTATGAGGACGCATTGGCGACGCACCGTGTTGCATTGGCCGTGGCAACATCAGCGCACAGCGGTGAAGTGGTTTCGATGCAACAGCCTCTCCTTGACCGTAATCCGCAGGCACCCCTGCGCTACCCGCCCCGCGAGGATGTTCCGCAAGGCCTGCCGCCCGGCCACCGCATCATCCGCTCTCTCGGCATCGAAGCGCCGGGAAAAGCCTATCTCTTCGATTATGAAGAAGGCCCTCCTGGTGATGGTCAGGTTCGTCTGGAAACCCGCTACACGGGTTTTTCGGCCGGGACCGAGCTGACCTTCATGAAGAACACCAACCCCTATTTCCATTCGCGGTTCGATGCCGGCAGAGGTGTCTTCCTCGAAAACGAACCGGATCTGCATTATCCCGTGCCGTTTCTCGGCTATATGGAAGTCGCCCGTGTAACGGAATCCCGAACGTCTGGCTTCCAACCTGGCGATGTCTTGGCCGGAACCTACGGTCACAAAAGCGGCCACACCGCCGACCCGTTCCATGATGTGCTGGTTCCACTTCCCGATGATATCGACCCCATTCTCGGCGTCTTGGCCGCGCAGATGGGCCCTATCGCTGCCAACGGCATTCTGCACGCGGATGCGGACGCGCTTGGAAGCAATGTCCCGTCCTTTGGCGCGGGCATAGCAGGCCGTCACGTCATCGTCATTGGAGCCGGTACCGTTGGTCTGATGACGGCGCTTTTTGCGCAAAATGCGGGAGCGCTCGGCGTTATCCTTGCCGATCCTTCGCAGTTCAGGCGTGAAAAGGCACAAGCCATGGGGCTTGTCGCCATGACCGAAGACGAAGCCTGGCAACACGCCAAAGCGCGCTGGCACAATGGCAGCAGTGACCGTGGAGCCGATATCGTTTTCCAGACGCGCGCCCACGCTGAAAGCCTGCATACCGCATTGAAGGCCCTTCGCCCCCAGGGAACGGTCATCGATCTCGCCTTCTATCAAGGCGGAGCGGACAGGCTGCGGCTGGGAGAGGAATTTCACCATAATGGCCTCAACATCCGCTGCGCGCAGATCAACCGCGTCCCACGCGGTCTGTCTGGCCAGTGGGACAGGCGGCGTCTCTCCCTTGAGACCGTCAGCCTGCTGAAAAGCCACGGCACTGTTATTCGCGAACAGATGATAACGCATGTCATCCCGCTTGAAGACGGACCGGCGTTTCTGGCTGACCTCGTCACAAACCGCCCGGAATTTCTCCAGATCGTTTTCAAGGTCACCGAATGATACCGCAGCAACCGCCTATTCGCATTCTCTTCATCTTCGCGTGGCTTGTCGTCGGCGGCGAGGAAACCGAGGTTCGGCTGCTCGCTCGCAATCTCGACCCTCGTCGCTACCGAATTTATGTCGTTGCCTGTTTTCACAAACCCAACATGCCGCATCAGACACATGAGCAATTGACCGAACTCGGCGTCGACGTCGATACGACCCCCTACGGCCTGTCCTTCGAGGATACGGTTGTCTATCTCGCAAACAAGATAGCGAGCTACGATGTCGTCATCTCCTGCCAGAACGTTGCCGATATCTATCCCGCATTGGAGCGCATGCATTGGCGTCCGCCACTGATCGAACATGGCGGGCTGGTGTCCGAAGCGCTGGCCGGACCCAAACATTTCACCAGCCGTTACGTTGGCGTCTGCCGCTCCATATGCGACGCCGCCGCATCCATCATGCCGGGGCGCGAGAACGATGTTGTCGAAATCCCCTCCATTGTCGACCTCTCCGAGTTCGATAACATCGAGCGCGCGGCGGTGCGCGCGTCACTCGGCGTGGATGAAGGCACCGTCCTGGTCGGCTGGGTGGGCAGGCTCGACCCCAAGAAAAATGTCGAAGATTTCATCGAAGCGGCAGCACTGGCGCATGCACGAAATCCCGATATGCGGTTTCTCGTCATCGGCGGCCCGGACGCCTTTATGCCTGACTATGCCGAGCAGTTGCAGACATTGGCGAAGACCAGACAGTTGCAAAACGTTCTTCGTTTCCTCGGTGATCGCAAGGACATCCCTGCTCTTCTGTCGGCGCTGGATATCTTCGTCTGGCTTTCCAGGGGCGAAGGCATGCCGCATGTCATTGCGGAAGCGGGTGCCGCCGGTTTGCCGGTCATCGCAACACCCGATAATGGCGCGATGCAGCAGATCGCAGATGGCGTATCCGGCTTTTTCGTCTCCTACAACGACCCCGCAGCCGTCGCCGCTGCAATTGATACGCTCAGCACATCCGCCGAGTTGCGAAGGACAATCGGACAGGCCCTCCGTCACAAGGTGGAAACCAGCTACTCCGCCGCCGCCGTGGTTCCGCAATGGGAGCGGCTGATCGACACAGTTATCGCAGAAAGACCGGCATCCGGCCCAACCGGCCTGTTCCGATCCTTCCTCCAAGGCGGTTTCGAATGTTCCACCCACCGCCTGCGGCCCCGAGACGGTCAAACCATCGGCAAGCGGCTTGATGTCATCGCCGCTACAGAACACGATATTCATGCAGCAGAAGATTACCGGCAACTCGCATCCCATTCGATCCGCACCGTGCGCGATGGATTGCGCTGGCACCTGATCGAAAAGACGCCCGGCCACTATGATTGGTCGAGTTTCACGCCGATGCTGAACGCGGCGAAAGACACCAATACGCAGGTAATCTGGGACCTTCTGCATTATGGATGGCCAGATGATATAGATATCTGGTCCCCGCATTTCGTGGATCGATTTGCCCGGTTTGCCGCAGCCGCCGCACAGGTCGTCAAAGACCAGACAGACGCGATCCCCTACTACTCGCCCGTCAATGAAATCTCGTTCTTTTCCTGGGGTGGCGGTGATGCGGCCTACCTCAACCCCTTCGCCCACGGGCGCGGCTTCGAGCTCAAGGTACAACTGGCCCATGCGGCAATCGCCGCCATGGGTGCCATTCTCTCGGTCGATCCAAGAGCGCGTTTCGTCCATTGCGACCCCGTCATCAACGTCATCACCGACCCCTCCCGCCCATGGGAACGGGGCGTCGCGGAAGGCCATCGTCAATCGCAATTTCAGGGTTGGGATCTGCTCTCAGGCCACATGTGGCCGCAGATCGGTGGCGCAGACAAGTATCTCGATATCATCGGCGTCAACTACTACCACAACAACCAATGGATTCACGGCGGCCCGCCCATCGACATGGACCACCCGCTCTACAAGCCCTTCAGAACCATCCTGATCGAAATATACGCCCGTTACGGCAAACCGATCTTCGTCGCCGAAACCGGCATCGAAGGGGACAGACGTGCAAGCTGGGCATCCTACATCCACCAAGAAGTCACCGCGGCAATGAAACAAGGCGTGCCCATCGAAGGCATCTGCCTCTACCCCATAGTCAACCACCCAGGCTGGGACGACGACCGCGCGTGTGAGAATGGGCTGTTGGCGGCGAAATTTTCGAATGAGAGAAGATCAGTCTACGCGCCGCTCGCGGATGCGCTCGAAGCTATCCACAGCCAGTAACCTGGTCAGCAGCAAAATTGAAAAAGGCGATCATTGGATCGCCTTTTCCTTAAATCAGTTAAGGGAATGATTTTGCAGCAACCGCTTTGCCGAGCTCCTTGCCCTTGGCATCCAGAGCCTTCACCGTGAAACGATAACGATGCTTCGTTGGTGGGCATGGGCCTTTATAACGGAAGGCACCGTAGGGAACGTTTGACTGCCCCGAATAGTCCACCTTGCCGCCGCCGTGATAATAATCCGGAGCATCAAGGTCACGCATATCGAACCCCAGTTTGACAGTACCCGAAGGAACGCCAGACACCTTGAAAGGCGGCGATTTACTGTCAAAACATTTAGTTGTCGGTCCCCATTCAAACGACGCTTTCATATCTGCCTTTGCCGTTCCAGCAAATGCCAATGCCATCGCGCACGCCAAAAAAACACGCATTTCATCCCCCATTAAATCAAGTTGCAGTCTACAATGCGACAATCGCTATGATTTTAATAGAGGCTACGCGTGAGAAGAAAAGGTCGAGCTGAAGATATATATATCTGTTCACTCGGAAACGTAATTTTGATAAAATGAGTGGTAACGGGAGACCGATCACATCAATCCCCACAGATAAATTTCGGCAGATTTTCCGCTATGCGTCAGGCATCGACGTCCGAACTGCGGTTTGTTGGTACACCGCGCCAGGCAGCAGTAATTTATGACTTTCAATGCGTTGTAATTTCGCTGGACAACAAATTCCCCACGAAAGCATTTAGTTTTTTGGGATATGGGCCAGAGTAAGATTTTGCATGAAAGACTATCATCACAGCGATATACCGATGATGCCGCAACAGCACGCCCGGTCCATTGCGTGATCCAACCGGTGGCTCCAAGCAAGTCAGCGCCAACACGCGTGAGGTCACGCTGGTCCCAAGGGGAGCCCTTCTCGTAAGGGGAGCGGAGCTGAAGCGGGGAGAGCGAACTTCGAAGAATGGACGCAAAAGGTAAAATACGGGCAGCGGCGCTGCCAATGCCTGATTATGTGGTTTGACTCTGTGGGATCATTTAGATTTTGAAAGATTGATTTCAGTCGCCATTCCGATATGTCGGACGAACGCCAGCGTCCAGCCGTTTAGTGTCGGAACCCATACCCTTTCCAGTGTCATAAATGGTAGTGCCGCAAGTAGCGAAAACATCCAAGTAATCAGGAAACTGAGTGCCAACACTGGTCCATGCTGCAATCCGTAACCCGTAAGCGTGGCGTAAGTTGCACTGGTCACGCTGAGGATTACCAACACATGGACCAGGTAAAGAGGGAAGGACAAACGTCCAAGAAACAACCCGACCGATCCACCCAGCCGCTGCTCCAAAGAGGGAATGCAAAGAAGCAAGATCATCGCTGCGGTCGAGGCGAGAATGAGAGCGGGGCCGTAGTCGACCGAGTAGCCTGCTATCATTGTGAGCACCAGCATGACTATCGCCCAAGGAGGAATCTGAAATAGGACTGGGCGTCTGACGTAGAAAAAAGCAATTAACGAGCCAATTACGAAAGGTAGAAAAAGCAGTTTGTGCAACGCAACGCAGAGCAGGCTTATAATAAAGTGAAGTGCTATTATACCGCCGTACTTATGTCGCATCAACAAGCTGCATATCGCGACGATAGCAAAGACCAGCAGGCTACCGTAGAACTCAAAGGACATCGTCCAAAGATTTGAATTGTATTGGGAATAACCCGGCCACAGAAAAGTGAGAAGCGAATTCCGTGCCGCTTCCCAGAAGCTCGGGACGAAGTCCTGGTGGATCCCGGCACCAGCGAAAGTACCGAGCCATTCCGAACCTGTAAGCCGAGCTGCGGCGCTGTGTGACTCTGGTAAATAGATTAGGATCGCGGCACCAATCATCATGCTTATCCCGGCTGGAAGCATCAGCCGGGGCAGCCGTTTCAGCACTGCGACGGATAATTCTAAGGCTGAAAAATTTCGGTAGAATTTTAGGCTTAAAACGAAACCAGATAGCAGGAAAAAGAAATATACTGCCCCAGTACCATTCACGACAACGTATAGCGGCGTCATAAGCAATCCGCCCTGCATTATGTTTTCTTTAAGTAAGGGAAAAAATCCAAGAACGAAGTGATGCAGAACTACAATGACGGAAGCGATACCACGAGCAGTCTCAAGGTAGGCTAATCGTTTAGGGCCGGCCAATGTGTTCATCGAATGGTAAACTTTCTTAAAGCAAATAAGTTTCTTCTTAAAAATGAGAAGATGACCGTTAATTCAATTAAAATCAAATGTAAATGATAATCGGATACTTTATCTTTAGTGAACAGACAGTAATAAGGAATTTCCACTGTGAGTTTATGTTGAACCGTGTGGAAAGCACTGTGCAGAAGGAAATAGAATGAAACGCGAGAAGCTGCCCGTATTGCTCCGAGCGGCTTTTCTCTCCTCGTATATTGCCAATAAGAACGCTGGCAATGCGCTTGACGGCATCCCCAAACGAAACGCCCAGGGCGATCCCGCCAACGCCAATCAAACCCAGCGCGCCCATACCCATCATCTTCTACCGTTTCACGTCGTCCGTGACCGGCTTCATGCCATTCACGTCCTTTTCCATGGTGGAAACGGTCTCGTCCAATGCCTCAACAGTCGGCTTCATGTCCGAAACGTCTTCTTTCACCACAGTCACGGTTTGCTCGATCTCGCCCCACCCGGTTGACCATTTCATCCATACGGCGATGGACCGCCGCAAGGCTTTGATCGGATTTATCTTCCGAGCGCCGGGACTGTTCTTCCACGCGTTTCAACGCGTCTTGCAAACCTCGCAGGCCAGCAATCAGATCACCAAGCTGCCGGTGCATTGCAGCCTCTACTTCAGGTGAGGCCATTGCCCGCCCCTATCCTTTCACCCGGTATTATGGCTTCACACCACACAGAGCTTGAAGCTTCTCATTTTCTGCGGGGATCTGCGATTTTGTTTCCGCCGTCATGCTGTCATCCATGGATGGCCGGATAGGGCGGGCGATGTGGCGATAATTTCCGCTACTTGCGCGCCCATTTAGAAGGAAGCCGATTAATATCGGCATCGCTGCTTTTGCGAACATCATCTGCCGCGCCCGTCATCGCGCTCCACCCGCAAGCGCCCGCCCAGTATCGCGCCTCACTTGATCGACTTGCCGCTCGCCTCAATGAATTAGATCCTCGCAAGGACGCAGCAGCATTTGCCGAATTCAGAGAGCTCATCGATCATGTCGTCATCCAAGATCGTGATGATGGGGGCGTGGAAGTAGAATTGGTTGGAAGATTGTAGGCCCCTATAGGCCAGCGCGCAGAACTTTTGGGGGGGTTGAGTGGTAGCGGGAGAGGGACTTGAACCCCCGACACGCGGATTATGATTCCGCTGCTCTAACCACCTGAGCTACCCCGCCACAGAGGGACGTGACAGTTATGTAACTGTCCGTCCATCAGGATGAGCGGCTTATAAGGTGCCGCTCCCTAAAGTGTCAAGCGCAAGATGCGCAAAAACGAAGCTTTCTGCCTTGTGGCAAAAACCTGAATGGTTTCAGGCCGCAACCTGACTTTGGAGCAGCGCCCTCAGCGATGCCTCGGCCTCTGCTGAACGTTCCGAACGCTCGATGAACCCACCACCATAGACCCGGGCATCGGCACCAGGGGCTGAATAGAGGACGCAGGCTTGCCCTGGCGCGACACCGGCCTCGCCTATGGCCAGATCGACGTAAACGCCTCTCTCGTCGACATGCAACGTCGCTTCTCCAGGCGGACGCGTCGAGCGTACCTTGGCGAAGCATGCGAAGCCCTCATGGGCATTACTGGTGAGGTCGCCGTCGCCCAGCCAGTTCATGTCACGCAGATAGACCCGATGGGTTTCGAGCGCCTCACGCGGGCCGACGATGACGCGACGACCACGGGCGTCGAGATGCACGACGTAGAGCGGCTCGCCAGTGGCCACACCAATGCCGCGGCGCTGGCCGATGGTGTAGTGCACGATGCCATCGTGACGCCCCAGCACGCGGCCATCGAGGTGGACGATATCGCCCACCAGCGCCGCATTCGGCTTCAGCTTGTTGATGATATCGGTATATTTGCCCTGCGGCACGAAACAGATGTCCTGGCTGTCGGCCTTCTTGGCCACGACGAGGCCCATATCTTCAGCGAGCTCGCGCGTTTCCGCCTTGGAAAGACCGCCCAGTGGAAAGCGCAGATAATCAATCTGTTCCTGCGTGGTGGCAAACAGGAACCAGCTCTGGTCTCGGTCGCTATCAATCGGTCGATAGAGCGCTCGGCGATTGGGATGCCCAGCAACGGGGTTGAGACGGGAACGGATATAATGTCCCGTTGCCAACGCATCCGCACCCAGCTCCTGTGCAGTCGCCAAGAGATCAGCAAACTTGACCGTCTGGTTACAGGCAACACAGGGAACCGGCGTTTCGCCCATGGCATAGGCTTCTGCAAACGGGTTGATCACCGTTTCACGAAAGCGGGCCTCATAATCCAGCACGTAATGGGGAATGCCCAGCGTTTCACAAACGCGGCGGGCATCGTCGATATCCTGGCCCGCGCAGCAGGAGCCTGCACGATGCACGGCAGCGCCGTGATCATAAAGCTGAAGGGTGATGCCGAGGACATCATAGCCCTCGCGTTTCAGGATGCCTGCCACAACGGAGGAGTCCACGCCGCCGGACATGGCGACGACAATCCGGGTATCTTCCGGCTTCTTATCAAAGTCGAGCGTGTTCACGAGTTTTCCAATCGTCAGTCATACCGGGGGTCAAGGCCCCGCCGCCTGTCGTATCCGGGTCAACCGGAATAAGGTGCTGCATATAGAAAAAAATGGCTGAAAACGCAAGTAGAGGGCGGTGGTCCGCCCTCTACTGTCTTTTTGGTTCTGCAATAAAGGCTTTAGGCACCCGCGGTCTTTTGACCATCGCCCAGCCACTTTTCGCGCTCTCTCCACAAGGCGGGAAGAGCCAGCATGGCGACACCGACAAGTGCGATGATCGTCTTTTCCACCTGCGTCAGTTCTGCGGTACGGCCATCGAGATAATAGATGCCGTAAACAATGGCGACGTGCCAGACGTAAACCTGAAGCGAGTGGCGACCCAGAAGCTGCAGGAACTTCAGAGACAGAACCCAGATCACGGCAGCGGCCGCCTTCTGCACCAGCGGATTGTGGTGCTTTGGACCGGCGATCAACAACCATGTCAGGCCAACGCCAACGGCAAGGAAGTTGATGAGGTAGACGGGGCCGAAATCGGCACGGATTTCCATGGTCGAAAACTTGCCGAGCATGAATTCGGGCATCAGGTTCCAGGCCGTTGCGATGCGCAACGGTACGAAGAACAGGCAGACGATCAATGCTGCCTTGGCAATCCAGCTACGCTGCGGCGAAAAGATTTTCGTCCAGCCAATTTTATTCTGGGCCGTCATGGCACCCATGACGAGGGCCGAATAGAATACCAGCTGCCAGCCGAAGAGGTTGAAGCTGACGCGAATGCCCTGCTCGTCTGCGCCCTTCACAAGTTCGTTGATGGGCGTGGTGAACAGCTGCTGCAAACCGAGCTGACCTGCCATCCACACCAGCAGCGAACCCGCCATGACATAGGCCCACTTGCCATCCAGGCAGAGCTTGACCAGCACCGGCGCGAAAATCATGTAGACGATATATTGCGGCAGGATATCCATAAATGTCGGCTGGAACAGGAAGGTCGCAATCGCGGCCAGACGCAGCGGATCGTCAAACGACGTCATGCCCAACCAGTTGTACCAAATGTAGGGTGCGTGCGGCACAACCATGCGAACGAACAGAACGGCAATGACGAGACCCATTGCGTATTTGTAAAGCTCCAGAGCCCGGCTCCAGATCATGTCGCGCCCGGCTTCGTAACCGTACTTCATCATCTTGCGCGCATAGACCATGCCGATCAAAAGGCCGGACAGGAATACGAAGCCCTGAGCGTCCTCCACAAAAGCAAACTGTCTATGATTGATTTCAATCAGCCAAAGACCACCGGCAAAGACCAGGTGGTTGATCAGCATGAAAACGAGAAAATACCCGCGCATCCCATCGATCAGGTCGAAGCGTTTCATTTAGATTGCTCTCCATACTCGCAGGCCTTTGGAAACCAACTGGCCTGATCCGAACGACTGGATGGATCTTGGGTCGCCATCCTGACTTGGATCGTGAACGCGGTTTTTAAGCTACGGTTCCGCCGAAAACAGTGTTTTACCGCTCGCGCTGATTTCACATTGATGTGTTCCGCCCTTGGTTAGAGCGGACCGAATGAACACCGGATGAATGAAAAAGGGTCATTGCGTGGACGAAGTGCGGCGAGCCGGAACAATGGCTTAGCGGAAAAAGCGCCGCGATTGCCTGAAATACAGGGTTTTCAGAACGACTGTGGCCGGTGCGGAAGTCCTCCACACCGGCCACATTTCATTCAGTTTTTTTCAATCAATCAGGCTGCGGCTTGAATAGCGGCAACCTGCCACTCTGCACCGTTCTGGCGAACGAATGTCCACAGCTCGGTTGATTCCTCCGGCTTGTGCTCGTCGCCTTCAACGATCTTGCCAGTGTTACGGTCACGCATCACGTCGATGGCGGAGTAGCGCATGGCAACGGTTGCGTAATCTTTGCCTTCTTCATGCCAGGCCTCTGACACATCACCCTGCAACAGGGTCACATCACGCACATCGTTCTTGACGCCGCTCGTGGCGTGGTCGCTCAGTTCCTCGGCCAGATAGGACATGGCTTCCGGCGTGGTCAGCTTGCGAAGCGTGCCGTAGTCTTCGGCAGCATAAGCGGCCTGAACATTTTCCAGCGTCTTCTGGAAGGTTTCCAGATCGACCTGTGTCACGCCGATTTCGTCACCTTCCGACATGGCATTTTCATGCGGGACCGGCTTTGCCGCGGCGGGAGCAGCCGTTGCAGCGGCGGCAGCGCCACCAAAAGAACCGGCCTTGGAACCCATCTGCGGAATCTTGAAGCCACCCATGGAATTCTGGTTACCCTGCGGCGCGGAATAGTCGTTGCGCGCTGAGCTGTTGCCAGCCGCACCGCCGAAAGCAGGCTTACCCTGACGACGCGATGCGAAGAAACGCATGGCGAGCATCACAAGACCGCCAATCAGGAGACCCTGGATCAACAGACCGAAGAAACCGGCCATACCGCCGAAACCGCCGCCCATGAGCATGCCAAACAGGCCACCCATCAGCAAGCCACCCATGAGGCCGCCCATCATGCCACCAAACATACCGCGGCTCTGCTGCGGTGCCTGTGCGGCTGGACGTGCTGCACCGCCCGGCTGCGTTGCCTGGTTGGTGTTTGGCGTCATGCTGCGGTTGATAGGCGCAGCCTGACCCGGCGTTGTCGCTGTCGCAGGCGGCGCGGAAAAGGTGCGAGTACCACGGCTGCCAAATCCGCCGCTTGCACGTCTTGCCTCGGCCATATCCACAGCAATGAATGACACTGCAATGCCCAACGCGGCAACCGCAAACAAACCTCTAAAGCGCCTAATGGCAGCAAACATCGTCTTCTCCTGTTACGCCGCCCTCCCATTGAGCGGCTCGTCATGGTCGATATAGCAACTATGGATCATCATTTTTAGAGGAATGGCATAAAATTTTTCGTGATATGCAACTATGAGTAATTACAAGCATGTAAACACAAAAAACCCGACACAGGATTTCTCCTGTACCGGGCAATTATCGTCAGCGAAAAACTGAACCAGATCAGTCGATGTTGAAGGACAGCGACTTGACCTGACGGATGGCGGGGTTGGCGCGCAGCTTGTCCAGCACATCTTCCGACACCGGGCCATCGACGTAAAGAAGCGCAATCGCGTCGCCGCTTTCCTTTTCGCGACCCAGCTGGAAGTTGGCGATGTTGACGCCAGCTTCACCCAGCGTCGTACCCATGAAGCCGATCATGCCGGGAACGTCGGTGTTGGTGATGTAGATCATGTGCTGACCGACATCGGCATCCATGTTGATGTTCTTGATCTGGATGAAGCGTGCCTTGCCATCCGAAAACACCGTTCCGGCAACGGAGCGGACCTGATTTTCAGTTTTCACGGTCAGTTTGATGAAGCCGTCATAAACGCCGGTCTTGTCGCGCTTGACCTCCGAAAGGATGATGCCCTTTTCCTTGATCATGATGGGCGCGGAAACCATGTTCACGTCGGCCACCTGCGGACGGATCAAACCAGCGAGAAGCGCAGATGTGAGCGCCTTGGTATTCATGTTGGCGGTTGCGCCATCATAAAGGATTTCGATTTCCTTGGTGGCGCTTTCCTGCACCTGACCAACGAAGGAGCCGAGAACGTCTGCCAGCTTGATGAAGGGCTTGAGGCGTGGGGCTTCGTCAGCGGTGATCGAAGGCATGTTGATGGCGTTGGAAACGGCACCCTTGACGAGGTAATCCGACATTTGCTCGGCAACCTGAAGCGCCACGTTTTCCTGTGCTTCGGTGGTCGAAGCGCCAAGGTGCGGCGTGCAGACGACGTTGGGCAGGCCAAACAGCGGGCTTTCCGTTGCAGGCTCGACTTCGAACACGTCAAAACCGGCACCGGCAACATGGCCGGATTTGATCGCGTCGGCGAGAGCCGCCTCATCGACCAGACCACCACGGGCGCAGTTGATGATGCGAACGCCGGGCTTGGTCTTGGCAAGGTTTTCAGCGCCCAGAATGCCGCGTGTCTTGTCGGTCATCGGCACGTGAAGTGTGATGAAATCTGCCTGTGCAAGCAACTCGTCCAGCTCAACCTTCGTCACGCCCATTTCCTGCGCACGCTCTGGCGACAGGAAGGGGTCGTAGGCCAGAACGTTCATCTTGAGGCCGAGTGCACGCGAGCAGACGATACCGCCGATGTTGCCGGCACCGATGACGCCAAGCGTCTTGCCGGTGATTTCGACGCCCATGAACTTGGACTTTTCCCACTTGCCAGCCTGCGTGGAGGTATCAGCAGCAGGAAGCTGGCGAGCAACGGCAAACATCAGCGCAATAGCGTGTTCAGCCGTGGTGATGGAGTTGCCGAACGGCGTGTTCATGACGATGATGCCACGACGCGATGCGGCTGGAATATCGACGTTATCGACGCCGATACCGGCGCGACCGATGACCTTGAGGTTGGTTGCGGCTTCGATCAGCTTTTCCGTTGCCTTGGTGGCAGAGCGGATGGCCAGACCATCATAATTACCGATGATTTCGGCCAGCTTGTCCTTGTCCTTGCCAAGCTTAGGCTGGAAATCGACTTCGACGCCACGATCACGGAAAATCTGGACGGCGGTTTCCGACAGTTCGTCAGATACGAGTACGCGAGGTGCCATGGTTTGGGCTCCCTAAAATGAGTTCAGTCTTGAGAATGAGGCATAAGCGGCCCTGCCGTGGCAGGGCCGGAATAGATCAGGCGGCAGCCTTGAAGGTCGCAGCCTTCTGCGTTTCGAATGCCCATTTCAGCCAAGGCATGACGGCCTGCATATCAGACGTTTCGATGGTGGCACCGGCCCAGATGCGAAGGCCCGACGGCGCATCGCGGTAAGCACCGATGTCGAGCGCGACATTTTCCTTTTCGAGAAGGGCAACCATGCCCTTGGCGAAATCGGCTTGGGCTGAAGCATCAAGAGCGGCAACATCCTTGCAGACAATCTTGAGGCAGACGGAGGTGTTGGAACGTGTCTCGTCAACGACTGCCAGATTGGCAATCCAGTTGTTTTCAGTCACGAAGTCGAAAATGACCTTGGCATTGGCATCGGCACGCGCCATCAGGGCCTTGAGACCACCCAGGTTGTTCGCCCACAGCAATGCATCGATATAATCTTCGACGCAGAGCATGGACGGCGTGTTGATGGTTTCGCCGGTGAAGATGCCTTCGATCAGCTTGCCGCCGGATGTCATGCGGAAAATCTTCGGCAGCGGCCATGCTGGTATGTATGTCGTCAGGCGTTCGACAGCGCGTGGCGACAGGATGATGACGCCATGGCCACCCTCGCCGCCCAGAACCTTCTGCCAGGAGAAGGTCACGACATCGAGCTTGGAGAAGTCCATGTCCTGCGCAAATGCGGCAGATGTCGCATCGCAAATGGTCAGACCCTTACGATCAGCGGGAATGAAATCAGCGTTTGGAACGCGTACACCGGATGTGGTGCCATTCCATGTGAAGACCACGTCACGGTCGAAATCGATTGTGGAAAGGTCTGGCAGAACGCCGTAATCGGCTTCTATTCTGCGCACGTCCTTCAGCTTGAGCTGCTTTACGACGTCGGTTACCCAACCGGCACCGAAGCTTTCCCAGGCAACCATATCGACGCCGCGTTCGCCGAGCAGCGACCACAGAGCCATTTCAACGGCACCAGTGTCAGACGCAGGAACAATACCGATGCGATAATCGGCGGGGACGTTCAAAACTTCGCGAGTGAGATCGATGGCCTGCTTCAGCTTGGCTTTGCCAACCTTGGCGCGATGCGAGCGACCGAGCGGTGCATCAGCGAGAGCGTCTAGCGACCAACCGGGGCGCTTCGAGCAGGGACCAGAAGAAAAATGCGCATTGCCCGGACGGGTGTCCGGCTTCACTATATCAGTCATTTGACTACCCTTTCAGATAGGCGCCTCTCGTTAGGGAGAGGTGTCCTGCCGTCGTTGCTATGCCTCTCGCCTGTCGCAGTCAAGCGGAATATGTCGCAGCCGACAGGAATCTTGGCGCGTATGCGTCATCAGCAAATACGCTGCATAGCAAAAACCGCCCGCATCCGGACAGGACGCGAGCGGTTTGAAGTCTTGAAGAGCGTGTGAGGCTTATTTGTAAACAGCAGGCTGAAGCGGAATATCTGCCGGCGGAATATACTGAGCCGTATCGCAACCGTTGAAGACATAGCGGCCACCGACACGCACTTCGTGCGAGGTGATACCCTTGTCACGGCCACCAGACGTCAAGCCGCTTCCACTCGTGCCAAACATGCTGCCGCTGCCAATCTGGCGGAAACGATAACCGACATCGGCTTTCAGGTTACAGGTGATATCGATCGAGGCACCGGCCATCAGACCGTAAGCGAAACGCCAGTTGCCTTCGCCATCGATCTCGCAGTTACCGCAGCTCGACAGCTTGTCCCATTTCACATGAGCACCACCGATGCCAGCACCGAGATATGGCGTGATACGGCCATAGGTTCCCAGATCAACATAGGCATTGGCCATCAGCGAGTAAGCACGCATTGCCGAATTAACATTATTAATCAGTGGCCCGTTGGCACTAAACTTCGATTTTGCCATGTAGTCGAAGGTCAAATCCGTACGAAGATAGTTGTTGATCTGATAACCAACACCACCACCATAAAGGAAGTTGTCTTCTACAGACCTATTCGAGAAGCTGTAATTCACTGGGCTACCAGAATCAAAACGGGTATACTCTGCGCCACGCGACTTGTTGAACGAATATCCAACATCACCACGCAGATACCAGCCACTCGCCTGCTGCACCTGAACTTCCGGTGCCTGATCGACAAAAGCTGGCGCTGGTTCCTGGTAAACATCGGCTGCGAAAGCGGTTTGGCATGTCATCAAAGCGGCGACAACACCGATTAGGCTCTTTTTCATAACGGCGGCTCCCTAAGCGGTATAGGCGTCAAGCGCGACAATACCCGTGAAATTCTTCATTTACGAAGCCTGAAGGAAAATGGTTAAATACCGATTAAAATCCGCGGATACTTCAGTCATCTTTATGAAGAAGTAGGGTTAACACTCCAGACGCATCACAAACGGACACGGCTAACGTGGAAAAATAAAACTCCCGGAATACGGGTGATTCCGACTGCCCCATGCCTGGACTGCTGCGAACCGTATTCCGCCGGAATAATATTTCGTTAGCTAATATTATTGTCCTAATCGAAACAATAGTTGCGTAGGATCAGTATAGATTGCGAGTGTCCTCGCAAAACATGATGTGAAGATCAGACATGACGGTCTGTTGGTAAGGGAAATTTACTCCCGCACGTTTCAGCGGCACTCTGTGCAGCGGACCGTTAAAAAAATCCTCCAAGGTTTGTCTTCTTTGAACGTCCAGCTCAAGCATCTTATCGAATTCATTCGAATTCCGGTTCACAATCCAGACCTGCTGAAGGCGAAGTATCGCGCTTTTTGCAGGCAGATGCCGGTCATGTACTTTATTCTGATATCGAGTACCTGGGCGTTAGCATCAACGCATATGTCCGTCGCGCCTGCTTGGCTGACGGTTACCGTACCATCCGTATTTTCCGTCATCAGCGTCATCAGGGTCATCTTCTGGTGGAAGTTGCGAAATCATTTGCCATCCGCAGAAGAAACTTTCAGAGCGCTGAAAAGAACGCAACGACTGGCCGTTGTTATCTCTATCGCTTTTACGCTGTGGTCTTTCCTGCTTTATCCCTACGGCGATGCTTACCAGCAGTCTCACATTGCCTTCTATATGGCCATCACGGTCATCTCCTGCATCTTCTGCATGATGCACGTGCGCTCGGCCGCCTTCATTGTTGCCGTCATCGTCAACGGCGCATTTATCGTGTTTTTCATGTCCACTGGTCACGCAACGTTCGTCGCAATCGCTGTCAATATTCTTCTCGTCAGCTTTGGCATGCTGGCGGTGCTAATGGTCAATTACGGCAATTTTGAACGCATGATCGTCGCCCAGCAGCAGACCGAAGCGTTGAGCAACGAAAATCTGCGGCTGGCGAATATCGACAGCCTGACCGGGTTGCCGAACCGACGGGCATTTTTCAACCATCTGACGGAAGCCTTCGATACTGCAAACCACGAGCAGACACGTCTGGCCGTCGGCGTCATCGATCTCGACGGCTTCAAACCCGTCAATGATCTCTACGGCCATTCCTCCGGTGATCGACTGTTGATGGAAGTCAGCAACCGCCTCACCCACTCTTTCGCATCGGAAGACCTTTTTCTGGCGCGGCTGGGCGGCGATGAATTTGCCTTCATCATTTCCAATGTCGCAATCGACAGAGACGTCGTGGGCGAAGCCAATCGCATGTGCGAACATATGCATTCTCCCTTCACGTTGCCGGACGCAACGATCATGATTTCCGGCTCTATCGGCATCGCCGTCTATCCCGACCTGGCATCATCGCCCGAGGAATTGTTCGACCGGGCCGATTATGCGCTTTACCACGGCAAACGCCAGAAACGCGGCAACAGCACGCTTTTCACCGCCCGCCACGTGGCAGAGATTCACCGCGATGCGCGCATCGAGCAGACACTGAAACAGGCAGACCTCGTCGCGGAACTCTCCGTCGTGTTTCAGCCCATCGTGGATATATCACTGAACAAGACAACCGGTTTTGAAGCTCTGGCCCGCTGGGACAGCCCGGCTCTTGGGCGAGTGTCACCCGCCCAATTCATTCCCATTGCAGAGCGCGCCGGCATCATCGGCAGCCTCACAAGGCCCCTGCTCAAGAAAGCACTGGAAGCTGCCCGCAAATGGCCGGATGACATCCGGCTCTCCTTCAATCTTTCCGCGCAGGATTTGAACAGTTCGGAGGCGGTGATGGTCATCATCGCCATCATCGAGACAAGCGGGTTCGATGCCTCCCGCCTCGATATGGAAATCACCGAGACAGCCTTCATTCACGATACGCGCCAAGCCAGGCACTCCGTCGAAATGCTGAGAAACATCGGCTGCGGCATTTCTCTGGACGATTTCGGCACCGGATATTCCAGCCTGACGTGTCTGCACTCCTTGCCGCTGACCAAGATCAAGATCGACCACAGCTTTGTCCACGAGATACAGGACAACCCCGCCAGCGAAAAAATCGTGAGATCCGTTTTGACGCTGAGCCGCGAAATGGGGCTCGATGCCATTGTTGAAGGCGTCGAAACCGCAGAAGAGATCGCCGTCATCAGCCATCTCGGTGGGACTTTGGTGCAGGGCTATCTGTTTTCACGGCCCATGGCCGAAAACGCCATCCTCGACTTTCTGGCGTCGGAGACGGATGCTCAACGGCCCTATTACCGCACCGCGTAACGCTGCACGCACAATAAAAAGGGTCAGCATTCGCTGACCCTGATCATCCGGTCTCTCGGATTTTACGCTGCCGATCTCGCACTGGAAATCACGCCAACCAACTCGTTGACGATGCGCTCCACCTGCGCGCTGTCGTCGCCTTCGGCCATCACGCGGATCAGCGGCTCTGTGCCCGAAGGGCGAATGACCAGACGGCCATTATTGGCCAGCGCGCTTTCGGCGTCGGCAATGGCCTGTTTCACCACCGGGTTTTCCAATGGCTTGCCGCCGGAGATGCGGACATTCTTGAGCAGTTGCGGCACGGGCTCGAATTTGCGGCAGACTTCGCTGACCGTGCGGCCGGAGCGCTTCACGCGAGCAAGAACCTGAAGTGCGGCAACCAACCCGTCGCCCGTGGTGCCATAATCAGACAGCACGATATGGCCGGATTGCTCCCCACCGACATTGAAATCGTGGTTGCGCATATGCTCCACCACATAACGGTCGCCAACCTTGGTGCGCGCCAGCGTCAAACCCTGGTCTCCGAGGAAACGCTCAAGACCCAGATTCGACATCACGGTCGCGACGATACCGCCGCCACGCAGAATTTTGTCTTCCGCCCAACTGGCGGCAATCGTCGCCATCAACTGGTCGCCATCAACGATCTGGCCCAACTCGTCGACAATGATGACCCGGTCCGCGTCGCCATCGAGCGCGATGCCGATATCGGCCCGCACTTCGTGCACTTTCCGTTGCAGGGTCTCTGGATGAGTGGAGCCGCATTCGAAATTGATGTTCGTGCCGTTCGGCTCATTGCCGATGGTGACGACTTCGGCTCCCAGTTCCCACAGAGCTGCCGGAGCGACCTTATAGGCGGCACCATTGGCGCAATCGATCGCAATCCTGAGACCGCTCAGTGTCACGTCGCGTGGCAGCGTGCGCTTCACGAACTCGATATAGCGATAGATATCACCATCCACACGCTTAGCGCGTCCGATTTCGTGCGGCTTGGCCAGCTGCGAGTAGATGTCCTTGTCGAGCAGGTCTTCGATCTCAAGCTCCAACTCGTCGGAAAGCTTGTATCCATCCGGCCCGAAAAGCTTGATGCCGTTATCGGCGAAAGGGTTGTGCGAGGCGGAAATCATCACACCGATATCGGCGCGCAGGGAACGCGTCAGCATAGCGACGGCAGGCGTTGGAATTGGTCCCAGCAGGAACACATCGAGGCCAGCTGCGGTAAAACCGGCGACCAGCGCATTTTCCAGCATATAACCCGACAGGCGCGTATCTTTACCGATGACGACACGATGGCGGTGGTTTCCGCGGCGGAAGATCGTACCAACCGCGATACCCACACGCATCGCCAGATCAGGCGTCATCGGAAAGACGTTGGATTGCCCGCGAATACCATCGGTTCCGAAATAGCGACGTGTCATTTGAACTCCAGAATTTGCCCCGTGCATGGCAAGCGCCTTCAATGCGCACCATGGCCTTTCTGGCTAGATGCCATAAAAGCTGCAAAACAACACGTCAATTACCGCTAAAACCCAATATATGTTGTTACCAACTCTGTTTGGCGCGACAGAAACATGCTCGCAAAGAAAAAGGCCGCCCGCAAAACGGACGGCCTTGATATCATAATCTGCTCAGGAAATCAGCGCGGTTGCGGTTCTAGGCCGCCTTCGGCCTCACCATCGCCCTTGGCCTCGCCGTCACCCTTGGCTTCGTTAGGACCATCTTTCTTCGTTCCGGTTTTTGGAACTGCGGAACCACGGCCTGGCGAATCATCGCCCAGATCGCGCGATGGCTTTTCACCGCGGATGAGGCCCTTGATCTCTTCGCCAGAGAGCGTTTCATATTCCAGAAGACCTTCAGCAATGGCAACGAAACCATCGTGATTATCCGTCAGAATGCGACGCGCTTCGGTATAGGCTTCATCGATCAGACGACGAACTTCGGTATCGATGGTCTGGGCGGTCGCCTCGGAGACATTCTTGGACTGCGAAACGGAATGACCAAGGAACACTTCCTGCTGGTTTTCACCATAGGAAACCTGACCAAGCGCGTCCGAGAAGCCCCACTGCGTGACCATCGCACGGGCAAGTTTCGTTGCTTGCTCGATGTCGGATGACGCGCCGGAGGTGATGTTTTCCTTGCCGAAGGTCAGCTCTTCAGCCACACGGCCACCCATCATGATGACAAGGCGGGACACCATCCATTTGTAGCTCATGGAATAGCGATCGCCTTCCGGCAACTGCATGACCATACCCAGCGCACGACCGCGCGGAATGATGGTGGCCTTGTGCAGCGGATCAGCCACCGGAACCTTCAGTGCCGTAATCGCGTGACCGGCTTCGTGGTAAGCCGTCAACTTCTTTTCGGCCTCGGTCATGGCGGACGAGCGACGCTCGGCACCCATCATGATCTTATCCTTGGCGTCTTCGAATTCCGCCATGGTCACCACACGCTTGTTGCGACGGGCGGCCATCAGGGCAGCTTCATTGACGAGGTTGGCCAGATCAGCACCGGAGAAACCGGGTGTACCGCGAGCCAGAACCTTGAGATCGACATTCGGTGCCAATGGCACGTTGCGCGCATGAACCTTCAAGATACGTTCACGACCGACGATATCGGGGTTCGGCACGACGACCTGACGGTCGAAGCGGCCTGGACGCAGCAATGCCGGGTCAAGCACGTCAGGACGGTTGGTCGCAGCAATGAGAATGATCCCCTCATTGGCTTCAAAACCATCCATTTCGACCAGCAACTGGTTCAGCGTCTGTTCGCGCTCATCGTTACCGCCGCCAAGACCGGCACCACGGTGGCGACCGACAGCGTCGATTTCGTCGATGAAGATGATGCAAGGCGCGTTTTTCTTGGCCTGTTCGAACATGTCACGCACGCGGCTTGCGCCAACACCGACAAACATCTCAACGAAGTCAGAACCAGAAATCGTAAAGAACGGCACATTGGCTTCACCGGCGACGGAGCGCGCTAGCAATGTCTTACCCGTACCGGGAGGGCCGACGAGCAGAACGCCGCGCGGAATCTTGCCGCCCAGGCGCTGGAACTTCTGCGGGTCACGCAGGAATTCCACGATTTCTTCCAGATCCTGCTTGGCCTCATCGACGCCAGCAACATCTTCAAAGGTGATACGGCCATGGGCTTCTGTCAGCAGCTTGGCTTTGGACTTGCCAAAGCCCATCGCGCCACGCGAACCGCCCTGCATCTGACGCATGAAAAACAGCCAGACACCCAGGATGAGGAACATCGGCAGCAATGTGCCGAGATAGCTCAGGAAGCCGGACGAACCGTCGCTCTCAGGGCGCGCCACAATTGTGACGTTCTTGCTCTGAAGACGAGTCATCAGCGAATCATCGATCACGGGCGAATAGGTCTGAAAGGCAGTGCCGCCATCGCTATAGGTGCCGAGAACACGGTTACCGGTCACGGTGACGTCACGAACACGCCCGGAATCAACATCGCGCAGGAATTGCGAATACGGAATCTCTCGCGAAGCCGATTGTGACGGTGACGTCTGGAACATGCTGAACAATGCGATCAACAACAGAGCAATCACTGCCCACAAGGCGAAATTTCTAAAATTTGGGTTCATCGAACTCCCCGAACTCCAACGGGCAAATGCGCGCCCGCCATTATGTTGACCCTAACATAAGGAGGACAGTCGCCCTTGCCAAGGCAGGCGGGTGCATCAGATGCGATTTGAGGTAAAAACTCTGAGAAAATCCGTTTGAAAAGCGCAAGTTGCGCTAAACCGGAGGCTGCGGGTAAGGAGAACGACCGATAAGGCGGGCAATCGCGTTCGCCAATCCAAGATCGAACCGCGGCAAAAATAGATCGTAAGGCGCGAGCAGCGGTCGGATGACGACTTCTCCCGCCTTCAACACAGGACCTTGGTCGCCCTCAATCTCGATAGTCGGCCTTGTCTGCATCACCCGCTTCGCAACGCCTTTTGGAATGGAAGCGGGCAGTTCAACCGCCCTTCGTGCGTCTTTGCCGCCGATCGACAGGGTTCGCGCTGACAGATTCGTGATCTCGAATCGTTCGTCCCACAGGGCGGTGGCACCTGCGGCAACCGCCGAGGATGGTATGTCCCGGTTTTCTCGCGTCAGATAAAGCGCATCCTTGCGCAGATCGAACACGACACGGCCCGCCGTCACCCGCCCCGGCTCACCCTTGGTCACGAATGCCATGACCCTGTCCATGCTGTCTGACGCCATCGCGAACCGCCGACCGCCGATAACGCTCGCCAGCGCCGACAGCGCGTACCGGACAATGGTCGGATCGTCCTGGAGACCAGCAGCGCTTATCTTGATCAGGCAATCAAGATAAGATTCCGCTTGTTTTTCAAGCCATTCCGCCGACGACCAAGACAGCGTCGATCTGTTGATTGATTGATCAATCAACTTACGTTGCGGCTCCGGCAACAGGTTACGCATCCGCACCCGCTCATATTTAGCGTCTTCATTGCTGGGATCGTCGTACCAGGATTGCCTCTGCTCGCTCAGGAAATTGCGAATATCCTCACGCATAGAGGACAGAAACGGGCGCACAATCCAGTGGCGACCGGCATAAAGAACAGCATCCGCCATACCGGCAAGACCGAGATTGTCCGACCGCTCGCTTCGCGCAACGCGCATGGCGATGGTTTCCTGCTGATCGCCAAGCGTATGGCCAATGGCAATCACGTCTGCGCCAATGTCGGCTGCCACGGCACCTATCAGATCATATCGTGCAAGCCGGGCGGCGGCTGAAATTCCGGTTGCGGGTTTCTCGCCATCCCATCGACGGATATAATGAGGAATGTCGTGCCCCGCGCAAAGCGCTGCAACTCCCCTCGCCTCATCGGCGGAACCGGCTCGGAGTGCGTGGTCTATCGTCACGGCGTGCAACGAAATGTCGCGCCTGCTTATCTCGGTCAATGCCCGATGCAGGGCAAGCAATAAGCCGGTCGAATCGCTGCCGCCTGACACGGCAGCGAGAATACGGGCGGGTTTTGAAATTTTTTCGATGAATAGCCGTGCTGCCTCAAGGGGCGCAATCGGCTCTACGGAAAACGACAGATCGTCATCACCGGTCAGCACCTGCTCAGCAGCTCAGGCGTTTCTGTTCGCTCGTGACTTTGCCGAGAACGGTCTTGGATGCGCTGGGATAACGCTTTGGCACTTCGCGAAGCGTCGCGCAGGCGGTTTCCTTGTTGTCGAGTGCAGCCAAGGACATGCCGAGCTTCAGCAGCATTTCCGGCGCCTTTGGTGACTTGCTATAGGTCTGGTGAGCGTTGAGGAACGTCTTGGCAGAATCGGTGAACTTGCCTTGGCTATATTGCGCCTCACCCAGCCAGAAATTCGCATCCGCTGCTTTTGCGCCCTTGGGGTAGCTCTGAATATATTGATCGAAACCCTTTTCCGCCGCCTTGTAATCACCCGATAGAACGTGGCTGTAGGCCGCCTGATAGATATCGTTCTCGCTGGTCAAAGCCGCCGTGTTAACCGGATCGGGGCTGGACGAGCGACCGGTTTCGACACCGGGAAGAGCACCCGCAGAATTCTGCGCGTTGCTGTTCAGCGAACCGCCAATCGGCATGCCCCGCTGGTCGAGCTCGATCGAGCCGAGCGTCGTCTCACCCGGTGCCGCATTGGTCCGTGGACCTGTGGCCGTCTGACCGGCACCAGGCGCACCACCCATTGAAGCGCCGCCCTGGGACGGCGTTTCAATGATGGTTGCGACGTCATCCTGCCGATCTGCAGATGGGATATCGGCCTCGGTCTTCTTCTTCGGTGCAGTCGGTGCAGCAGGCTTGCCGCCTTCAAGTTCCTGGAAACGGAACTCGTTGTCTTCCTGCGCTTTGCGGATCGTTTCCTGCATTTGCAGCAGCTGGAAACTCATTTCCTCGATACGACCGTTCAGCTGACGAAGCTGTTCTTCCAGTTGCTGTACACGGTAGGTATCGTTCGCCTGAACATTCACCACCGGTGCCTGTTGCGAATTGACTGTACCGGAGCCCCCACCCCACCCGAACAGCGGTCCTGAAACGGCAGTGCCGCTCAAACCGGTGCAGGCTGCAAGCCCCAGCATACCCGCCACCACAAGTTTCTTCATGTTGCGTCCTGTCTGGTTGATTTGCGCCCCAACGACGCAAAACCGGATTTTTTCCATTTGGCGTCAAAAAGCAACTTAACTTCGGCCAAACTATGGAAAAAACAAAAGGCGGCCCGAAGACCGCCTTTCAATCATCATCACATCCGTGCGAGGCAATTACATGCCTGCGCCACCAAGAACCGTGACGGCGCGACGGTTCTGCGACCAGCAGGAGATGTCGTCGCAAACAGCAACCGGACGTTCCTTACCGTAGGAAATCGTCTTCATGCGGTTTGCAGGAACACCCTGCGATGCCAGGAACTGCTTGGTCGAAGCGGCACGACGTGCACCCAGAGCCAAGTTGTACTCGCGTGTGCCGCGCTCATCGGCGTGGCCTTCAACGGTGATTGCGTAGTTTGGATAACGGGCAAGCCACTGTGCCTGACGCTGCAGCGTCTGCTGTGCATCGGCGCGGATGGATGTGCTGTCGGTATCGAAGAAGATACGGTCGCCAACGTTGACGGTGAAGTCCTGGGCAGAGCCCGGCGTTGCAGAGCCTGCGCCGCCACCAAGGCCAAGTTCGCCAGCACTGTTGGGCATATTCTTCTTGTTGGCGCAACCGGCCAGCGCAAGCGCTAGCGTCAGAGCGATCATGGCCGGGTTGCGGGCAATTCTCTGCATCGGGCCGAGTGCCGAAGTGTTTGTACGGCTCATTGCCGGTCTCTCCTTAGAATTCAGTAACGTTGCCAGACAATAACCGAATGCAGTTAATTGCCCCCAAACAATTATGGTTAACAGAAAGGAAATGCCCGATTTTTCGCGCCTCCGCAACACTTGGCGGCAGAAGGCAGAGCAGTTCCTGGTAAGGGCATGCGTAGTTTATGACGGCAACTGCTCCAGCAGTGCCGCCACAATGGTTGAATTAGTCCAGCAGCGGCGACCAGGCCGGGTCCGACGCGAATGTCGGCGTCTTGATCAACTGCTCGTTATAGCCCGTCAGGTCGATGGAGTAGAGCTGAGGACCGCCCGCACCCGCATTTTGACGGAAGAACATGATCACGCGACCGTTTGGTGCCCATGTCGGGCCTTCATTGTGGAAGCCCGTGGTCAAGATACGCTCGCCCGAACCATCCGGCTTCATCACGCCGATGGAGAATTTACCACCGGACTGCTTGGTGAACGCAATCAGATCGCCGCGTGGGGACCAGACCGGTGTGGAATAGGAACCATCACCGAAGGATACACGCGTCTGGCCGGAGCCATCGGCATTCATAACATAAATCTGCTGACGACCACCACGGTCACTTTCAAAGGCGATACGCTGGCCGTCCGGTGCATAGGATGGTGCCGTATCGATAGCGCCAGTGTTGGTCAGGCGCGTTGTCGTGCGGGACCGCAGGTCCATGGTGTAGATATTGGCATTACCTTCCTGCTGAAGGCTCATGATGACCTTCTGGCCATCTGGCGAAAAGCGCGGCGAAAACGTCATGCCGGGGAAGTTGCCGACGACTTCACGCTGTCCGGTTTCCAGCTGCAACAGGTAAACGCGCGGCTGCTGGCCCTCGAACGACATGTAGGTGACTTCCTGACGGCTGGGCGAGAAACGCGGCGTCAGAACGAGGTCTTTGGTGTTGGTCAGGTTGCGAACGTTGAAACCGTCCTGATCCATGATCGACAAAGCGCGCTTGCGGTCGGTCTTCGGTCCGCTTTCGGAAACGAAAACAACGCGGGTGTCGAAGTAACCCTTTTCACCCGTCACGCGCTCATAGATCGCGTCGGCGATGATATGCGCAACACGACGCCAGTTTTCCGGCTGGGTGAAAAACTGCTGCCCGGTCATCTGCTGGCCCGCGAACGTGTCCCAAAGGCGGAACTCGGCGCGAAGGCGACCATCGGCCTCCTTCGTCACGCGACCCGTCACCAGCGCCTGTGCGTTGATGACCTTCCAGTCTTCGAATCGCGGCTGCTGATCCGGGTTGCTGATCTTTTCGATGAAGGCGTTTTTGTTGACCGGGGCAAACAGGCCGGACCGCTGAAGGTCGGCTGCGATAACCTGCGAGACCTGCGCGCCGATGCCGTCACCCGACATGAAATCGGTAACCGCGATCGGCAACGGCTGAACGTTACCCTTGTTGATGTTGATTTGAACTTCAGCACTGGCCGGTGTGACCGCAACGAACGAAAATAGCATGCCGGAGGCAACCATCACCGCACGCAGGAGAGAGAACTTGATCATTGAGACAAGCCTTTCAGCTTCATACAAAAATTGGACATCGAGTTGGGCATTGGTCTTTTCATCGGTCCCAAAACTGTCGGTTTAAAGCGCAAACTCAGATGGGTCGAAGTTCAGGACCAAGGTGTTCCATCCCCTTTCGCCATCGTATTTTTCAACTGGCAGATTTTTCAGCGGCGCAGACCTGAAGATCGCACGGCGCGCGCTGCCTTCAACGGCACGGCGCGTCCCTTCCGGTCCGCCTGTCGCAGTTACTTCCGGCTGGCCGACGATGTTGCCGGACTGATCGAGAGACACGCGAACCACTACCCGCACCTCGGCAACGCCGGTCAAGCCGGATGCCATGGCCCAATTGTTCTGAATCTGGCCTCTGACACTGTCGATTTCACTGGCACTCAAGCCGGTGCCGATCGTCTTCTTGCCGCCCAGCGATGCCGTCTCGGTTGAGCGTTTCGCGCCACCGCCAGACGGAGCCTGCTTGTTCAGCAATGCAGAAATCTCGTCGGCATTGAACTCGCTGGCCTGCGAAGCGGCAGACTTGGCCGTCTCCTGCTTGCGATCAGCGGGTTTCTTGTCGGTTGGCTTCTCGTTCGACTTTGCCTGCTCGGGCTTCTTTTCCGCTGGCTTTTCGGCAGGTTTCTGCTCGGCTGGCTTCTGTTCGGCCTGTTTGGGCGGCTCCGGCTTTGGCTCAGGTGGCTGCGGGCGCGAATTCGGGCGCGGCACATTCGGCGGCACGGGAATTTCTGCCGGTTCCTGATTTTGCGGCGGAGGCTCCTGCGCCTGTTGTTGCGCAGGCGGCTCGGCAGGCTTAGGCGGCGTCACGATTTCAGGCTTAGGCGTTGGAAGAGAGGCCGTTTCCTGTGGCTTTGGCGCTGATGTTTCTTCCTTGACGATATCCTTCACCTCGTTCGGCTTGGTATCGACGACGGGTGCCGGCTTCTCCTGCTTGGGCGGGGCGGCGGCACTGTCGTTGTTGTTGGGTTTTTCCGTGGGTGTTGGCGGTGCGTCGAGATCAGCGGTGTTGTTGCCCATGTTCTGGGCATTGGGAATGATATCCGGGCGTGTCGTCGGGACAGGTGCAGACTTCTCGGCCTTGGGCGCGTTCTTGTCGCCCTGCTGGATCTGCGTCATCTCTTCCACGGATACGAGATCGACAGGCATCGACTCAGCCTGAGACACCTCGAGCGGTGCTGGCGAGCCCAAAGACACGAGGGCAAAGGCCAGCAGCGAGGCGTGCACGATCGCAGATGTGGTGACGCTGCCCTTCATGCTTAGATCAATTGTCCTGTTTCTGTTGCGTTACGAGGCCGATATTCTTGAAGCCCGCTGCCTGAATACGCGCCATGACATCGGCCACGATGCCATAGGCGGCAACCGAGTCTGCGCGCACGAAAATCCGCTCATTGTAGCCGGTGGTCGAAATCGCCTGCAGCTTGTCGGCAACTTCCGCCGCCTGGATCGGTGTTTCCTGCAAATGGATCACGCCGTCGGCATTGACCGAAATGGTAATCGGCTGCGTATCGGAATTCAGCGCATTCGCAGATGTCTGTGGCAGATCGACAGGCACGCCGACCGTCATCATCGGTGCCGCCACCATGAAGATGATGAGCAGCACCAGCATGACGTCCACCAGGGGCGTCACGTTGATTTCACTGATCGCGCCGCCCTTGCGGCGTCCTCGACCTCGGCCACGGCGTCCACCGGACCCACCGCCGCCACCGCCTGCTGACATTCCCATTGTGTTACTCCACTCGCTCGGGTGCGCGCTTACTGCGCGGCCTGACGGGTCTGCAGCTTCTCATCGATCTGGCGCGAAAGGATGGCGGAGAACTCATCCGCAAAACCTTCCATGCGCGCAGAGAGCTTGCCTGCATCGCCTGTGAATTTGTTGTAAGCGATAACCGCCGGAATAGCGGCAACCAGACCAATGGCCGTCGCCAGAAGCGCTTCAGCGATACCCGGTGCCACAACCGCAAGGTTGGTGGACTTGGAACCGGCAATCGCCTGGAACGAGGTCATGATACCGATAACCGTACCGAACAGACCGATGAACGGACCCGCAGAGCCGATGGTCGCCAGCGAACCGAGACGCGCATCGAAGGTTTCGCCTTCACGCGCCATGGTCACATCCATCGCCCGGTCGATACGCATCTGAAGACCGATGGGAGACCGTGCACCGCGCTCGAAGGATTTCTTCCACTCGCGCATGGCGGCCACGAAAATGGCCGCAAGGCCCGTGTTCTGACGCTCGGCCAGCGTCCGGTACAGCTCTTCAAGCGACTGGCCGGACCAGAACACCTGTTCGAACTGGTCGAACTGGCGCTTTGCCTTGCCGAAGGACACGTATTTGTCGATGACGATGGCCCACGTCCAGACAGAGGCGGCGATGAGGCCGATCATAACCAGCTTGACGATGAGACCCGCCTGCATGAACAGCGCCCAAAGACTTACGTCGTGCGTTGCCGCGGCCAAACCTGCCTGTTCCATAAAAATCCAATCCCCGAATCCAAACGCCCGGTACGTGACCGGGCGATTTAAACGCGCATCAACGTTTGAAGTCCTGCGGCCACTGCCGAAAACCCCTTGAGCCGTGCCCCGATATTACCATTCAGCCTTCCTTGACCGTAAATTTGGTAAAAGGAAGGCGTGCGGCGCACAAATACCGAATGGTTAAGTAAGACTACATTATGGTTAAGAGAGTGTTACGAAATCGACACTTCAAACAGCAACCGCATATTCCTGAATTCTTACTTCAGAAATTTCTCGGCAATCGTATCGGGCAAACGCCGCGGTCTTCCCTTGGCGTTGATGACAGCAATAATCACTTTCGCGACAATCAAAAGTGTTTCGCCGCGCCGGATTTCCTGGTTCAGCACCATCTTCGCACCACCGGCTTTTTCGGTAAGCGTCGTAATGGTCAAAACATCATCCATCCGCGCCGGTGACTTGAAATCGATTTCCATGCGGTGAACGACGAACACAAGCCCCTCCTCATCCGCCGTCAACAACGCGCTCTGCTCGCAGCCGAGGCAACGCAGGTAATCCGTACGCCCCCGCTCGAGGAAATGCAGGTAGCGCGCGTGATAAACGAGACCGGAGAAGTCGGTATCTTCATAGTAGACACGCTGTGTTAAGCGGTGACCGTGTTCGATGAGTTCGCCGGAGAGGGATACGGTGAGGTCAGTCATTCCGCGGTAATCCTTCGCGCACGATCAGGTGCTCGTGTCGTTGCGGCAGCGCGTCGATTCGCTCCGCGATAAAAGCAGGCCTCAAATCATGCTCTTTCAACGCTAACGTGGTCGCGGGCAACCATCGAAATTCGACATCCACACCATCAACAATACGATGAACGATGTCGTTTTCATGAAAAGGAAAAGCCTGTTCGAGATGGATCATGTAATAGAAGGCCAGTTCATGCGCGTCATATTCGCCGTATGAAAAGAAGCTTTCGGCTGACCACAAAAGACGCTCGATCCGCGCCTCGACATGCAGTTCTTCCTTGATTTCTCGCAGGATCGTCTCTTCCGAACTCTCCCCGATTTCGGCACGTCCGCCGGGGAGCGCCCAATAGCGATCGGTGAGGCTTCGGTTTACCAAGAGATAGCCATTATGGAACACTAAGCCAGCCACACGAAAGCTGAAAAGCTGGGGCTTATGATCAAGTCTGATCATGTGCCGTGGAGAAATGCCATCACTCATTTGTCGTCCAAGTTCCCGTCATCCCAAACGATGTGCTGAACGGAAGTGGGAAGGTTTTCGATTTCACCCGCGATGAAATAGGGCGGAATGTCCAACTGCGTCAAGGCTTCCTTGGTCGCTCTTGCCCAACGGAATTCCAGCGGATGTTTGCCATCCTGCATGCGGTGGACAATGTTTTCTTCGTGGAAAGGAAAGGTTTCGGGCAATTCCATCAGGTAGTAAAAACCAAGTTCGTGCCAGTCCTTGCCTTCATAATGAAAGAAGTTCTCGACCACCCAAAGCAGTCGGCCCACCTTGGCCTCGACGCCGAGTTCCTCCACCATTTCCCGCGCCAGCGTTTCCTGTGATTGCTCACCCATTTCGGCGCGACCACCGGGAAAGCTCCAGAATTTTTCGTGCGTGGCACGATGCACCAGAACATGCCCATCGCGAAACGCGATGCCCGCCACGCGCATCTGGAAAATACGCTTGGGTTTGAATTTCATGCGAATGCGGGTGTCTTCAGTCAAAAAATACATCCTTCTAACTCCACCCAACGTTGGGATGGAAATACAAATATGTTAGTACGATGATAAGAATAAAGAGTGAGGACGAGATGGACGCTACATATAATCTCAATGGCGGTTTTAAACCAACAGCTAAAAGATCGGCGGACATCGATGGGCCTGATTTCTTTCCGACGCCTGCGTGGGCAACCCAAGCTCTGGTCGATGTAGAGGAGTTCAAAGGAGAAATATGGGAATGTGCTTGTGGCAACGGAGCGATGTCAGAAGTTTTAAAAAGAACTGGATGTGATGTTTACAGTTCGGATTTATACGATCGCGGATACGGCGACACTGGTATTGATTTTTTGACAGCAAAGAGGCAGTCGAACAACATCATCACTAACCCTCCGTATAACAGTGCTGAAGGGTTTGTTAAGGCTGGCTTAGAAAATGCTGGAGAAAAGGTGGCGCTTCTATTGCGCCTTGCTTTTTTAGAAGGTGCGGGCCGCAACACTTCTATCTTTAGTAAAACGCCTCCCTCAAGAGTATGGGTGTTCAGTGAGCGTATTACATTTTACCCTTTAGACGCGGAAATAAGAGGATCTGGCACGACAGCATATGCTTGGTTCATTTGGGATAAAGCCCAAACGACCGCGCCTGAATTAAAATGGCTACCCCTTGGATACAAAAAAAAATTTAAATAAGTTTTTTCGCTTTCAAAACAGACAAGCCTAAGTTTGTAATTTTAATCCCATCAAGAGTTCGCTCAGCAAGCCCTTTTTTAAATATGCTGGTAGAGCTATTCTTGTGGGATATTACATTTCCCACTATCTGCTCCCATTTATGTTCGTTAGAACGGGTAGTTGACGGAATTAAATCCTCAGGAGACATCGACCGATATTTTGGAAATTTTTCTTTGATTTCTGCGGTACTAACCTCTCCGTTTGGAGATAACGCTGCAATTCTCAGGGCGACAAGACGAGCTTCTGGTTCTCTCAACTTGGGCATAGCATAACCTTCACATCTAGCTGAATCTAACAGCTTTTATGTTTAGCCACGCAACTAAAGATTTCAAGTGCATTCTCAAAATACTGCACATTAAAGTAGCACTAGTTCATTATCCGAATAACCTACGTCAATTTCAGGATCGTTATTCGGAACGCCCTCCCAAGCTAGAAACTCACCGGCTCACTTTACAAGATATTCAAAATCAATCCGCCTTTTCCAGTTCCGAATGGCTTTTCAAAACCCGTCCACCATCTTCCTGCTCGATGAGATAGGCCGGTTCGTCCTCACTCGCCTTGCGTTTGATGACAGAACCTTCGATTTTGCGTTCGACGTCTTCGGTAAAGCTCTCGGCGACCTTGCCTTCGCCCTTACCCGTTCCCCATTTCCACTGCACCTTGGCACCCTTGCGAAATTTGGTCATTGCTCGCTCCTCGTAAAGAACGGAAATGATGGGCAGGACGGATGGTTCCGGCTGCCTCAACCCAGTTCGATGACGACCACCTCCGGTGGGGACATGAAGCGGACGGGAGCAATGGAGCAGCCAAGACCACCTGATACCACAAGATGTCTGTTGTCCTCCACCACGTGACCATAGGCGAAACGCTCACCGTAACGGGATGGCACAGCAGGTCGCCAGCCGAAAAGGTTCACCTGTCCACCATGGGTATGGCCCGAAAGCGTCAGCGCAACACGGTCAGGAACCGACGTGAAAATGTCCGGCTCGTGCGCCAGTAAGATGACCGGCGCATCATCGGTGACCTGCGCAAGCGTTCCGCCCAGATCATCGAGCCCCGTCCTTCGACGCCCTTGAAGATACGCCCACTGGTCTTCCAGTCCGGCAATCCAGAATGGCTGCTCGTCAGACCCGCTTTTCACGGCATCGTTGGAATGAACATGAATACCGACCGCTCTCAACGCGCGATGCGCCACGGTCTCTTTCAGTCTCAGCCGTTGGGCCTCAGGGTCCTGCCACCAGTCGTGATTTCCGCAGATGGCATGAACGCCGTAAGTCGCTTTCAATCCGGACAGCGCACGCGCCCATTCCTCGGGTGGAACGACGCCCGTCACCAGCTTCATGCCCGACATATAGTCGCCCAGCAACAGAATGATATCGCCACCCAATGTATTGGCATAATCGCAAATTTTAGCGATCCGCTCGGCGGGCATCCACGGTTCGCAGGCGTGAAAATCCGCCAGCGCCACGATACGCAAACGCTGACCTGCCGGCCAACCCGGCGGAGTGATGCGGTATCGCGTGGTGGAAAGCCGCGCCAGCGGTTCGATGCCGCCCGCATAGGCACTAAGAGACACCAGTCCCGCCGCCATCGTGGCGGCCGTCTTCAGCAAAGCCCGGCGCGTAATCACAATCAATCGTCCTCGAGCGTCATGCGAAATTGCGCCGCTTCCAAATCCTTTGGCGGCTGCATGCCAAGATGTTTCCACGCGGTTGCGGTCAAAATACGGCCACGTGGCGTGCGCTGAATGAAGCCTTGCTGGATCATATAGGGCTCAATGATATCCTCGATGGCATCGCGTGGTTCGGACAAGCCAGCGGCAATGGTTTCGATACCCACCGGCCCACCGCCAAAATTGACGGCGATCATGGTCAAATACCGCATGTCGAGTTGGTCGAGACCCATATTGTCCACCAACAGCCGGGTCAGCGCCTCGTCGGCAATCTGGCGCGTCACGGCTTCGGCCCTTGCCACCTCGGCAAAATCACGCACCCGGCGCAACAGCCGCCCGGCGATGCGCGGCGTGCCACGCGAACGGCGAGCGATTTCACGCGCACCCTCTTCCGTCATCGGCAATCCCATGATGCGCGCACCGCGCCGCACGATCAGTTCAAGCTCTTCGACGGTGTAGAAAGACAGCCGAACAGGAATGCCGAAGCGATCTCGCAAAGGGTTGGTCAAAAGCCCAAGTCGCGTGGTGGCGGCCACCAGCGTGAATTTCGACAGATCGATCTTCACCGAACGCGCCGCCGGCCCCTCGCCAATGATAAGGTCGAGCTGAAAATCCTCCATCGCCGGATAAAGGATTTCTTCAACAGCGGGGCTCAGGCGGTGGATTTCATCGATGAACAGCACGTCGCGCTCTTCAAGATTGGTCAACAGCGCCGCCAGATCACCCGCCTTGGCAATGACGGGGCCAGAGGTAGACTTAAAATTGACGCCCAGTTCCTTGGCCATGATCTGTGCCAGCGTCGTTTTGCCGAGACCGGGAGGGCCAACAAACAGAACATGGTCCAGCGCCTCGCCACGGTTCTTTGCCGCTTCGATGAAGATTTTCAGGTTCGCGCGCGCCTCCGCCTGACCGGTAAAATCATCCAGCGTCTGTGGGCGCAGCGTGGTGTCGATATCTTCGCCGCGCTTCTCCGAAGAAATCAGCCGTGCCGCGTCACTCATGTCAAAAGTTCCATTCCGGGTATTTTACGCGCCGCTTTCTGATCGAATGTGTATGTCACTGCGCACTCTTCGCTTTGGGACCGGCATGCAATCAGTGCATCTGCGAAATCCGCATTGTTCTTCTCAACGAAACGCAACGCCTTGACCACAATATCGTGCCCTTCAACGAAAAGTCCGCGTGTATGTAGAAGCTTCCGGATCGCGACCATAACCTGCCTTCGATCGAAGCCGTAGTTGGACCGTAGCGCCCAATCGAGTTCAATGAGCGTTATGAGGGTGACGAACACGGTGTGGCTACGCCCTATTTCCGCACCAAACCGCAGCGCGGCCTGCCGTTGCTTTGGATCATCGTCTACGAAAAGTCTCAGCACAACATTCGTGTCCAGACCAAACATGTTCATGCAGCAGCTTCCGAGCTTTCATCATCCGTATCGACAACATTATGGCCAGCGGCATTTAAAACCGCCTCATCGATCTCTTCCAATGTTGAACGGCCTCTTGGGGGTTTGCCCAACAGCCCTGCGAGATCGTTGAAATCAACGTTTTTAGGCGTCAGAACTACTTCTCCGTCGATCACCGTGTAAACGATCTGATCACCAGCACGGAGGTTCAAAGCCTCGCGCATGTCTTTTGGAAGCGTTACTTGTCCTTTGGACGAAAGCGTCAATTCCCATCCCAAAACAAAATCCTCCATCAAAATCTAATTCGTAAGAAATATTACCATTCTTCCAACAAAACACCAAATGGACTCTTACCGCGAAAGCTCCTTCAACCCCAAGCGGATCAGCTTGGCGCTGTCGCCACCCTCCCCGCCATTCTTCAGCGCGGCGGCCACGGCATTGGCAGCCTGATCGCGCGAGTAGCCGAGATTGGTGAGTGCTGAGACGGCGTCGGCCACCGGTGCGGATGCGACGCCTTCGGCCAGTTCCTGCTTGAAAACGATGGAGGCGGATGCTTCACCTGCAAAGGCGGGAGCCTTGTTGCGAAGCTCCGTGACGATACGCACCGCCACTTTTGGACCGACACCGGGGGCACGCGACACGACCACCTTGTCCTGGAGCGCGATAGCATTGGCAAGCTCTGATGGCGTCAGCGTCGACAGCACCGCCAGCGCGACCTTGGCACCAACGCCCTGAACGCTTTGCAGGAGGTTGAACCACTCACGCTCCAGCGCACTGAGAAAACCGAAAAGCCTGATTTGGTCTTCACGGACATAGGTTTCGATGAAGAGCACCACGGCTTCGCCGGCCGAGCCGAGGCGCGACAGAGTCCGTGTCGAACAATAGGCGACGTAACAAACGCCGTGCACATCAACGACCACATGGTCGTCGCCGATTTCGTCGATTGTGCCTTTGAGTTTTCCGATCATGTCGATGCCTGTCCGATGAATAAAAGATTAGCTGGCAGCCAGAACGCGCCGCATGCGCTCACTGACCCGATTGTGAGCGTGGCAAATGGCGATAGCGAGCGCGTCCGCCGCATCATTGCCCTTGAATTCAGCCTTGGGCATCAGAATTTTCAGCATCATGTGAATCTGCTGCTTGTCACCGTGACCGACACCGATGACGGCTTTTTTGACCGCGTTCGGAGCATATTCCGCAACCGGCAATCCGGCCCGTGCAGGAACCAGCATGGCGATGCCGCGCGCCTGCCCCAGCTTCAGGGTCGCAACCGCGTCCTTGTTGACGAAGGTCTGCTCAACCGCCGCCTCATGAGGTTGATGGGAATGGACGATCTCGGCAAGCCCATCATGCAACTGGCAAAGGCGGGATGCGAGATCCATGTCACCGTCAGACGTCACGGTGCCGGACGCCACGAAACGCAGGCTGTTGCCCAAGGTTTCGATGACACCCCAGCCCATTCGCCGCAGCCCGGGATCAATCCCGATAATTCGAATCGCATTTTGCATATGTCACCCTATCCTCACGGCACAAAACCTGCCAGCGATAAGTGAACAAAACGACAACATCCATAAAGTGATTTGAGAGGAGCGGCGGCGCACCGCCGCTCCTCGCATCGTCTTACATCGTGTCGAAGAAATCGACCGCACCCGTATCGAGGTGGTAATAAGCGCCGACGATCTTGATCTTGCCATCTGCCAAAGGCTTCAGCAGCAGCGGATCGCTTTCCTCTCTCAATGTGCGCACAACGCGCCGCACATTCTGCTTGACGGCGTTTTCGGTCGCGTCACCCGCCTGCCCGCGCGCTTCCAGCACAGCGGGAATGATCGGCTCGATCATATTGTCGATCTGCCCGGGGAACCGTGCGTTTTTCTCAACGACGGACATGGCAGCCTTCACCGCACCGCAACTCTCGTGGCCCATTACGACCACGAGCGGGACACCGAGGACGGCGACGGCATATTCGATCGACCCCATGGCGACGGTGTCGACCGTATTGCCGGCGTTACGAATGATGAAGAGTTCGCCCAATCCGCGCCCAAACAGAAGTTCGGGTGGCACCCGGCTGTCCGAGCAGGAAACATAGGCGCAAAAGGGTGCCTGTCCCTTGGCAAGCTCAAGCCGCCGCGCTTCGTTGCGATCAGCAAAGACAAGCTCATCGCGCAGGAATGCATCATTGCCTTCCTTGAGAAGCTTGAGCGCACCATCCGGTGTCAGCGCGGATTTACCGTCCTTGACCGGCGCGGGTGTCAAAGGCGTTGCCTGTCGCAATGATGATGACTGCGCCTGCGTGACGGCGGGAATGACAGCAGCGGCGGTTGCTGCGCCTGCGGTCAGTAATAAACGTCGAGATAGATTGCACATAATTTACACTCTCTTTCGCAAGATGCGCTGATGCGCATGGCTAAAAAAATCGAGCGTGTTCAGAGAGTTTGGATGGTTGGCCAGACTGCACCGAGCATGCTCGATGCGGTCCGACATCACCAGATGAAATAATCTGGTCAGAGGGGCCCGGTCCGCTGCACTGAATTTGGGAGGCGGCATAGGAACCGCAAGACAGTGTGCCAAAACGCCGCAGTTCAGGAACAGTTTTTTTGATCCTTGGATCAATTCGCCGCGACTACTCTGGCAAATCCTGCGGTAAAACTTACATCTTGACCAACATATGAAATCAACGCGTCAGGAGCGTCCGATGATCTCTTTTTCCATCCTCGATCTCTCCCCCATCGGTGAGGGCGAGACCGTGAGCAAGGCGCTCGAGAATTCGCGCCGGATGGCCATCAAGGCCGAAGAAAACGGTTATGAGCGCATCTGGCTTGCCGAACACCACGGTATGCCCGGCATCGCCAGCGCTGCAACCTCTCTCGTCATTGCCCATGTCGGTGCGGCAACGAAACGCATTCGCGTCGGCTCCGGCGGCATCATGCTGCCCAATCATTCGCCGCTGGTCATTGCAGAACAGTTCGGTACGCTGGCAGCGCTGTTGCCGGGTCGTGTCGATCTTGGTCTCGGACGTGCGCCAGGAACGGACGTGCGCACGGCACGAGCGTTGCGGCGTAATATGGATGCGGGGGCTGAAAGTTTCCCGCAGGATATTCTCGAGTTGCAGCAGTATCTTGGAGAGCCGATTCAGGATCAGGCCATCCTGTCGGTGCCGGGCATCAATTCCAATGTGCCGATCTGGCTGCTCGGCTCCAGCGTCTACAGCGCGCATCTGGCGGCGGCTCTTGGCTTGCCCTACTCGTTCGCATCTCATTTTGCGCCCGATATGCTGATGGACGCCATCGCCATCTACCGCGAACGCTTCCAACCTTCCGCTACATTGTCAGAACCCTATGTCATGGTTGGCGTTATGGGCGTTGGCGCGGAAACCGATGAAGAGGCGCAACATCTCTTCACCTCGGCGCAACAGCAATTGGTCAACCTGCGGAAAAACATTCGCACCCAGTTCCCCAAACCTGTCGAAAGCATGGACAGCCACTGGAGCGATATGGAACGCATGACGGTTGACCATACACTCAGATACGCCGTGGTCGGTTCTCACGCTACGGTCGAACGGAAACTGGCAGAGTTTCTGTCGGACACCGGCGCAGATGAGCTGATCGTTTCCATGCCAGTCCACGACATCGAAAAGCGCCTGCGCTCTGTCGAGGTGTTCGCAGAGGTTCGTGGCGGCTTGCGACTAGCCGCTTGATGGATGCCTGAAAACATAAAAGCCCTCGCGCATTGCTGCCGAGGGCTTTTTATCTTTGATCGGAGCGACAATCAGGCCGAAAGCTTGGCCATGATTTCTTCGGATACTTCGAAGTTGGAATAGACGCTCTGGACGTCGTCGTCGTCTTCGAGATTGTCGATGAGCTTCATCAAAGACTGCGCTTTTTCTTCATCCACCGGCACCGTGTTCTGCGGCTTCCAGATGGACTTGACGCTGTCAGCTTCGCCGAGAACAGCTTCCAACGCCTTGGACACCTCGTTCATCGCTTCGAAACCGCAGATGATGATGTGGCCGTCTTCGCTGCTTTCCACGTCGTCCGCACCAGCTTCGATCGCCGCTTCCATGACGGTGTCAGCATCGCCAACGGCGGCCTTATAGGTGATTTCGCCGACGCGATCGAAGGAGAAGGAAACCGAGCCGGTTTCACCCAACGCGCCACCAGCCTTGGTGAAGATCGAGCGAACGTTGGAGGCTGTGCGGTTGCGGTTGTCGGTCAGCGCTTCGACAATAACAGCCGTGCCGCCGGGGCCATAGCCTTCGTAACGTACGTAATCGTAGTTCTCGGCATCCGCGCCCGAAGCCTTCTTGATGGCACGGTCGATGTTGTCCTTCGGCATCGACTGGGCTTTGGCGTTTTGCACCGCTAGACGCAGCGCCGCGTTCATACTTACATCCGGCAGGCCGGATTTGGCAGCGACGGTGATTTCGCGCGCGAGCTTGGAGAACATCTTCGAACGAATCGAATCCTGTTTTCCCTTGCGATGCATGATGTTCTTGAACTGTGAATGGCCAGCCATGGCACCCCTGATCGGATCGTTTGTTTGGATTGCGGTGCTTATAAGTGCGATGGCTCTGCTGTTCAAGCCCACGCGCCCACTCTTCTCTCAACGCTTTAGGGAACAGAAATGTACTCTCTTCGTTTTGGTAGTGAGCGCTGATGCGGGCAACCTGTCCCCATCATCGTAAAAGATAACGAGAAATATGAAGGAGCCAATTTCATGGTCAGTCTGAGTGAAGCACGCGAAGCACCCGCCCGTCAGTTGTGGGACGAAATCAATTCCGTGCATGCCGGCATGCTCGGCCTGGAAGGCCTCCACAGCCACATGCAGCCAATGGCACCGCATGCGGATCCCAAGACGAACACCATCTGGTTCTTCACAAAGAAGGATGCGCATATCGTGCAGGCGCTGAAGTCAGGCGGTCGCGCGCATTTCTGCGTCGTGGGGAAGGACCATGATTACCATGCCTGCCTGTCCGGTAAGCTGGAAGTCCGCGAAGACAAGGCGAAACTCGACGAATACTGGAACTCCGTGACCGCCGCCTGGTACGAACATGGCAAAAACGACCCGCAACTGGCAATGCTTGCTCTGCATGTGGACGATGCCGATATCTGGGCTTCCACGGACAGCACGTTGAAGTTCGGCTGGGAAATTGCCAAGGCCAATCTTAGCGATGACAAAACGCCAGACATCGGCGTCCGCCAGCATCTGGCCTTTGCATAATATTCCTTGTCCCGCCAATCGCCCTTTCACATGCCTTGTGGCACGAGAATTTGCGGTTGGCGGGGAAGACTTCGCATCGAGACACGAATAACAGGATAGTTCGCATAGGCGATCTTGAACTGAGCACCGAATGTCACCAGAAATTGCTCCAGAGCGCTGGGCTGATGCATCGGCAGAATAAGTGCAGACCTCAGCCGTTTGACGATCCGGCTCATACTGTCCGCACCCATCGTCAATCCCCCATCGACCGGTACCATCAAAACATCCAGTCGGCCGATTTCCGCATATTGCGTTTCCGTCAGCTCGTAATGCAGGTGTCCAAGGTGGCCGATGCAAAGACCGGCGATTTCAAAGATGAAAATCGAATTGCCGTCTTTCTTCAACAGCCCGCCGCCGCCCCAGCGATTGCGGATATCCGACGTGACATTGCGCACGTAGACGTCCCGTACCTGCAATTTGTGGACGGCTTTGTCATCAGGCGCATCGCTCCAGCCATGCAGCACATATTTGATTGCGGGGTCCGGGTACGGCGTATAATGCGTCGAATGGGCATTGTTCATGGTGACGATGGTGGGGGTAACGGGTGGCAGGTAAACGCCGTTATAATCCGTGGCGATGGTGACCCCTTCGGGAGACGTGATCAGAAACGTCGAATGCCCGATATATTGGATTTTTACCTCTTCCTTGCCATTGGCCTGCGCCAATTGAACATTCGAAGACTGAAAACTGGCAAAAGTCGCGCCAGGCATGGTCTGCGCAATCGCCTGACACTGGCTGATCGGCGGGCGATTTACGGGAGGACGGCTTGGCGGTTGCTGGGCCAATGCGCCAGTGGCCACCAAAAGCCCTGACAATGCGAAGATGAGCATGCGAAGCATCGGCACCACTCCCATAAACGAGATGAGTGCGGGCAGGATGCGGCAAGGGTTGATGATCGTCCAGACGCAAGAGGTGGAGGCCGCTCACAATGTCGTCATTGGGGGTGGAGTGATGTTGAGGTTGGCGGGTGGGGCTTACCCCCCTCTGTCCTGCCGGACATCTCCCCCACAAGGAGGGAGATTGGCTGGACGCTTGCTCACCGCTCTGTCTGCAGCGTTAAAGATGGGCGAGACCTCTCCGCGATTCGATCTCCCCACCTGAGGGGGAGATGTCCGGCAGGGCAGAGCGACTGTCTTGGCAGTCAAGCGTTTTGCCATGGTTTATTTTCCCGGATGATGGCGTTGAGGATGGTGAGAAGCTTGCGCATGGTGGCGACAATGGCGACGATCTTGGGCTTGCCGGATGCCACGAGGCGATCGCGGAAGGCTTTGAGGAACGGATTGTGACGGGACGCAACCAGTGCCGCCATGAACAGCACGGCCCGCACCTTCGAGCGCCCGCCACCGATAAAGCTCTTGCCTTTCCACTTGCCCGATTGCCGCGTCCATGGTGCCAGTCCCGCAAGCGATGCGATCTGGCGTCTGTCGAGGCTGCCGAGCTCCGGCATTTCGGCCAGAAGGGTGCGCGCCGTGGCCCGCCCCACACCTGGAACCGAGGTCAGCAATGCCTCGCGCACACGCCACAAGGGTGACTTGCGGATGTGGTCATCCAGGTCTTTAT